>JBEKBA010000002.1:0-61143 GCA_050015635.1 Verrucomicrobiota bacterium | reverse complement strand
CAGCAAGAAAAAATTCCGGCTCACGCGCGAAGGACAGGCGCTTTACGAATACAGCAAGCAAATCATCCAGACCTACGAGTCGCTGCATAGCAAGTTGCAGGAATTGAAGGACATCATTTCCGGCATGATCCGTGTGGCGACGATTTACAGCATCGGGTTGCATGATTTGCCGCCGTACATCAAAAAATTCATGAAGAGTTATCCGACGGTGAATGTCCACGTCGAATACCGGCGCGCGAACCAGGTTTATGACGACGTGTTGAGCAACGTCGTGGATATAGGGCTGGTTGCGTATCCCGTCAAAGATTCAAAATTGGAAATCATTCCGCTGCGCAAAGAGCCGCTGGTGCTGATTTGTCATCCGCAACATCCGTTCGCCAAACAGAAAACGGTGAAATTAAAAGTGCTCGCCGGGCAGAAATTCATCGGGTTTGAACCGGACATTCCAACACGCAAAGCGCTGGACAAAATTTTGAAGGAACATGGCGTGGACGCGCAACATATCATGGAATTCGACAACATCGAGACCGTGAAACGCGCGGTGGAAATTGACGCGGGCATTTCCATCGTGCCGCAGGCCACGGTTGCGCAGGAAGTTGCCAAGCAGACGCTCGCCGCCGTGTCGATCGAGGACGGTGACTTCTACCGGCCGCTCGCCGCGATTTACAAAAAAAACAAGGTGCTTTCGCCCGCGATGAAACAATTTCTCGCGCTGCTCAAGGAGGTGATTTGAAAATCATTTCAAATTCGCCGGATTGAGCGGTTTCAAATCCCTCGGCAGAAAAATTCCGTCCTTGCGGATCAGTTCGCCGTCAAACCACACTTCACCGCCGCCCCATTCCCTGCGCTGGATCAAAACCATGTCCCAATGCACGGCAGAACGGTTGCCATTATCACATTCCTCATAAGCCTGGCCGGGCGTGAAGTGCAGTGACCCCGCGATTTTTTCATCGAATAAAATGTCGCACATCGGATTCAAAATGTAGGGATTGAAGCCGAGGGAAAATTCACCGATGTAACGCGCGCCCGCGTCCGTGTCCAAAATTTCATTCAAGCGCCTCGTATTATTTGCCGCCGCTTTGATGATTTTACCGTCCTTGAATTCCAGCCGGATGTTTTCAAATTTTGTACCGGCATAAATCGTCGGCGTGTTGAATTGAATCACACCGTTCACAGAATTTTTCACCGGGCACGAAAAAACTTCGCCATCAGGAATGTTGCGGTCGCCCTTGCACATTTTCGCGCCAATATTATTGATGCTGAACGTCAAATCCGTTCCGGGACTTTTGAAATGGACGCGATCAGCACGCTTCATTCGCTTTTCGAGTGGAATCATTGCACGCGCCATTTTCGCGTAATCCATTGTGCAAACATCAAAATATAAATCTTCAAATGCCTCGGTACTCATGCCCGCAGCCTGCGCCATGCTCGGCGTTGGCCAGCGCAACACGCACCAGCGCGTTTTATTGACGCGATAATCCTGCACGGAGCGGGTGATTTTTGAATACAATTGCATCCGCTCGCTCGGAACATCGGCGTTTTCGCTCGCGTTGGCGCTGCCGCGAATGGCGATGTAAGCCTGCATTTTCTTCATGCGTGACAATTCAATGTCGCGCACCAGCGCGGCGTGCGCGTCATTCATCACCAGCAGCAATTCGCGGGAAACGCGTGTGTGACGCACCTCGACCAGCGGCGTGCCGCCGGCGGCGCGGACTGCGCGGACGAGTTCGACGGTGAATTCATCCGGCACGTCAATCATGTCGAGCAACGCGCGATCGCCCTTTTTGATTTGCGTGGAATAATTGACGAGCAGTTTTGACAGTTTTTTGTAACGCGGATCGGTCATAAGTTTTCGCGGATAAATTAAACGGAATCCCCAAAATTTGCCACAGCATAAAAACCGTCAGGGAATTGCGCTTTACTCGGCAACACGCTCAATTCATTTTGCCGCGCGCAATCCATGGCGAATCGTGACACTTGGGACAATTGGTGCGAGCGCGGAATTCTGGCGCTCGTTCTCGCCATTTTAGTTTTTGGTCCGCTTGCAATGGGCGCGGTGGATGCATGGGCCTTTCTGGTGGTGCAGGGACTCACGATCGGCGTGATGCTTTTGTGGGCGTTGCGGCTTTGGATCAGCCCCAAACCGCAATTGCTCTGGCCGCCTATTTGCTGGGTCGTGCTCGCATTCACGATTTACGCCATCGCGCGGTATCTCACAGCGGACATCGAATACGTCGCGCGGCAGGAATTGATTCAGATTTTGGTGTGCGCGTTTTTATTTTTCGCCATCGTCAACAATTTGTATCGGCAGGAAACAGCACAAACCATTAGCTTCGCCTTGATTTTTCTGGCGATGGGAATTTCATGCTTCGCGGTTTATCAATTTTTGACGCATTCAAATCGGGTTTGGAATTTCACTTCACCTTATGCGGGTCGCGCCTCCGGCACTTACATTTCGCCGGATAATTTTGCGGGTTTTCTCGAAATGCTTTTGCCGCTGGCGGTCGCTTACGTCTTGGTCGGACGCATGAAACCGGCGATGCGAATTTTGATCGGTGACGCGACGCTGGTCATGTTCGCCGGAATGGTCGTGAGTTTTTCGCGCGGCGGCTGGGTGGCGGCCACCGTTGGCTTGCTGGTACTGCTCTTGAATCTGGTTTGTCACCGCAATTATCGGATTCCGGCGCTTTTGTTTTTGGTCATCTGGCTGGGTGGCGGCGCGTTTTTTGTGAAAAATTACCTGGCGAAGGCACCCACTTATATTCAACGCGTGGAAAAGACGGCCGGCAACGACCCATTTGATATCACTGTGCGGCGGGAAATATGGGCGGCGGGGGCGCGAATGTGGCAGGACCATTTCTGGTGGGGCGTCGGGCCGGCGCATTTTGACTATCGTTTCGCCGAATATCGCCCCGAAAGTTTGCAAATGCGTCCCGGCCACGTGCATAATGATTATTTGAATTTATTGGCCGACTGGGGCACGGCGGGTGGGATCATTGTGCTGGCGGGTATGGCAACATTTGCCCTTGGTTTATGGAAAACACACGGTTACGTCCGCCGTTCGGAAAATCACTTCGGCAGCGCCATGAGCAATCGTCACGCTTTTTTTCTCGGCGCGGTTGCGGGCTTGCTCGCGCTGGCGACACATTCATTGGTAGATTTCAATTTGCACATTCCGGCCAACGCGATTCTCGGCGTCACGCTGCTTGCGCTTGTTAGCAGCAACCTGCGGTTCGCCACGGAAAATTACTGGTTGAACATCCGCCTGCCGCTCAAAATTTTAGTGACGTTCCCACTCGCACTGGGCATCGCGTATTTGGGCTGGCAGGAATGGCGGCGCGGCGACGAAACCGTCCGGCTGGCGCGTGCGGAGCGCTTGCCGATTTATTCACCCGAACAAGCGGCGGCTTTGGGAAAAGCCTTTACTGCCGAACCACTCAATTTTGAAACCGCCTACAACATCGGCGAATGCTATCGCATCGAAAGTTTTGACGGCGGGGAAAATTACGAAAACTTGGCAAAGACCGCGATGCAGTGGTATGAGCGCAGTTGGAATCTCAACCACTACGACGGCTACGATTATTTGCGTTACGGAATGTGCCTTGACTGGCTTGATGACCACGACAAGGCCGAAACATTTTTCAGCCGCGCAGACGCGCTTGACCCCAACAGCTATTACACCGCCGCCAATATCGGCTGGCATTACGCTCAGGTCGGGGATTACGCCGCCGCCCGGCCGTGGCTTGAGCGGTCAATGCGCCTCCACTGGCAGGACAATGACATCGCCCGCACCTACCTGGATTTGGTCCAGCAGAGACTTTTTGAAAACGCCTCGGGCAAAGGCAGTTAGCCAGCACAGCTTTAGCCGGGTTATGTGAAAATTACCAGTTGACAATTGACAAGTTATGCATATAGTTATTCACAACTAAGAATAACAAAGAATTCAATTTATGAAACACATACAAACACTGGTGGTTATGACATTGTGTGGCGTAGCTTTAATGTTCGCCAATAATGCGTCAGCGCAATCTACCAAACAGGGAACGGCTACCGTGGTGCGTATTCAGGGAGAAGCCAGATATTCATTGGGCAACAATGTTTGGCATCCGCTGGTCGCCGGCAAAATTCTTGGGGCTGGAGCTGTCATTCAGACCGCCGTTGATTCGACGGTTGACCTTGTATTGGGCGAAGTTCCCATTCAAGTGGCTTATCCCAATTCTGCGTTTCCGACCCCGGCAGCTCTTTCTTCGGCTGCCGATCCCAATGTTCGCGGCTATGTTGTCTACAATGCCAAAGTTCGTCAGAATGTAATCCGCATGTATGACAATGCAGTGTTGGCGATTGACAAGTTGAACTATTCGGACACGGGAGCCGACTTGGTGGGTGACACGGAATTGGATTTGCGCGCGGGGAAAATCTTTGGAAATGTGAAAAAGCTTTCCGCAATGTCTGAATTTGAAGTGAAAATTCCCAATGGTATTGCCGGTATTCGTGGCACTTGTTTTTACATCGACGCGGGAGGTACGGTGACGGTGACCCAGGGATCGGTGACGATTTCCTATAGTATTCCTGTTCCTAATACCAATCCACAGCAATTTAATACATTAACGGAAACGATTTCTGCCGGCCAATCCTATACTCCCAACGTTGGTATTTCAACTAATCCTGAAGGCAATGTTTCACCGAACGTTTTAGTGGGTACTTACTATGGTCCAATGATTTTCCAAGATAATGGCGTGACAGTTTACGTCACTCCAGTTTGCGGCACATAATTCTGTTACTTTGCGGCTCGTCGTTGGTTTGCGGCCAGAGCAGCCTTGAGTTGCTCTGGTTTTTTTGTTTAATTCGGCGCGGTGAAGCTGAAACCCTTCCAACGCACGACGGTTCTGGTGGCCATCCTCACTCTGACGCTCATCTGTATTGTCCGGTTGCGACAATTTGACTTTTTCGAGCGCCTGGAGTGGATGACTTACGACCTGCGCGCAAAGGCGGCTCTGAATTTTTCCACGCCGGTTGCCACCAACCTCGCCTTCGTTTCGATTGAAGAGTCGAGCATCACGGCGGTTCAAAGCGGCAGGCTCGGTTATCGCTTCGGCCTTTATTGGCCGCGGCAGGTTTATGGCCGGCTTGTCGAGGAACTTTCGGCGCAAGGTGACAACGGCACCGCCTTCGACGTCCTGTTCGGCGAGTTGCGCCCCGACCACCCGCCCGTGCAAATGGCCGATGGCAGTCTGATTGAGTCCGACGATTTTTTTGCGCTGCAAATGCGCCGCGCGGGTAACACTCTTATCGCCGCCACACCTGATGTGATACCGCCCGATTTGTTCGCTACTAACGCGCTCGCGCTCGGCGGCATTTCCACGGAAAAAGATTCCGATGGAATTCTGCGGCGCGCCAAAGCCTTTAATGTTTATCGCCGATGGCATCCGCTCTTTAAAAAACTGGAAGATGATCCCGAATTGGGCGTGGACTTGAGCAAGGCGCAATTCGCTCGCGGCAAAATTATTCTGCCACAAACCGGCACGACAAACGTCATTGAAGTTCCCGTGGATGCAAAAAACAATTTTGAACTGGCCGACTTTCTTGGCGACAAACTGACGCCCAGCGTCGCGCCCAGAGCCAGAGCCTTCACCGATGAACGTGTCTGGCAGATGGGCATCATACTCGCCGCGCGGGAATTGAAACTTGATTTGACTCATGCTGATGTGGACTTGCCGCATGGCAAAATCACTTTGCACGGTGTGAGCGGCGTCGAGCGCGTGATTCCCGTGGATGCCAATGGATATTTTTACATTGATTGGCGGCTCACGCCGAATGATCCAAAGCTCACACGCGCGCCCATTGAAAGTTTGCTTTGGCAGGACTATCAGCGATTGTCGGGCGAAACGAACGGACTCAACGACGAGTTTCACGGCAAACTGGTCGTCGTCGGGTCGGCGGCGACGGGCAATGATCTGACCGACCGTGGCGCGACGCCGTTGGAAAAAGACACTCTGCTCGTCAGCCAATACTGGAACATTGCCAATTCCGTCGTCACCGGGCAGTTTATCCGGCGCGCTTCGTTGCCGACCGAGTTGGCGCTGATTGTTTTTCTTGGCGCGGTGACGGTGTTTCTCACCTGGCAACTTCGTGCGTTTCTGGCCTCCGCCACAATTTTGCTGTTGATGGTCGCTTACATTGCTGTCGCATTTTTCGTTTTCGTCGAGCATCGTTACTGGCTGCCGATAGTATTTCCGATGGCGGGCGCGATGTTGCTGGAGCATATCAGCCTGGTCACCTACCGCGTCGTTTTTGAAGAACGCGAACAGCGGCGTGTCAAATCCGTTTTTTCCAAAATCGTTTCGCCGAACGTGGTGAACGAACTGCTGCAGGCCAAAAAACTTTCCCTCGGCGGCGCGCGCCGCGAAATCACTGTGTTCTTCGCCGATGTGCGCGGCTTCACTACGTTCACGGACGAGATACAGCAACACGTGGCGGAGTTTGTAAACGCGCGCCAGCTTGATGCCACCGACGCGGAAAAATGCTTTGATGAATCCGCGCGCGAAACACTGGAAACGGTCAACCTGTATCTCGCCATCGTCGCAGACGCGGTTAAAAAACACGGTGGCACGCTCGATAAATACATCGGCGACTGCGTAATGGCGTTTTGGGGCGCGCCCACGCCGAACGAAAAGCACGCGGCGGCCTGCGTGCATGCGGCGATTGACACGCAGCGCACCATTCATGAATTGAATCAAAAACGCCTGGCGAATAATTCCCAGCGCGAACTTGAAAATCACGCGCGCGTTTCCGCCGGTCTGCCGCCCAAATCGCCGTTGTCTGCGTTGCAACTCGGCACCGGCATCAACACCGGCCTCGTGAATGTCGGCCTGATGGGTTCGGACGCGCACATTTTGAATTACACCGTCTTTGGCCGCGAAGTGAATCTGGCCAGCCGCCTTGAAGGTGTTTCCGGTAGCGGCCGCATCATCATCAGTTATACGACTTACCATCATTTACTCCGTGACGATCCGGCGCTGGCAGCGGCGTGCGTGGAAATGTTTCCCGCCACCGTCAAAGGCTTCCGCGACGCGGTGAGAGTTTATGAAGTGCAGTGGCAATTGCCGCCACCGAAGTGATTTTTCTTCCTCGTCAATTTTTTCGAGTTTGTTAGATTGATTTTAATGCGCACGGCGATTTATCCCGGCAGTTTCGATCCGCTCACCAATGGTCATCTGGACGTGGTGCAGCGCGCGGCCAAATTGTTCGACCGCGTCGTCATGGCGGTGGCGAAAAATGAAGGAAAACAACCGTTCTTCACATCTAACGAACGACTCGCGCTGGTAAAACAGGCCGTGAAACATTTGCCGAATGTCGAAGCCGACACGTTTGATGGCCTGCTCGTGGAATACGTTGTGAGTCGAAAGGCGCAGGCGATTGTGCGCGGGTTGCGCGCTGTATCGGATTTTGAATTTGAGTTTCAGCTCGCGTTGATGAACCGGAAGTTGAACGAAAATATCGAGACAATTTTCATGATGCCGAAGGACACTTACACATTTTTAAGCTCGCGCATTGTGAAGGAAATCGCGCGGCTTGGCGGCGATGTGGGCGCGTTCGTCCCCGCGCACGTTCAGAAGGCTTTGATAAAAATCATGAACCGCGAAGGCACAAAGGCATAAGCAGCAAATTTTTTGCGCCAGCGTGTCCTCAGGTTAATAATTTATGCCGTTGACCGTCAATCTTCGCCATTTGGAGGTGTGCGAAATTCGTTTGCAGGGCGAGCTGCCATTGTCTGAACTGAACTTGGACGCGCACGACGAAATGATCCGCGTCTTGCAGCCGCTACGCCACGATTTCAAAGTTCAAAAATTGGACGACGATCTTTTGGTTCAAGGTGAACTTCTAGTTACACTGGAATGTGAATGCGTTCGTTGTTTGAAAAAATTCACGCGCGAACTGGCATTGAATCCGTGGACGCTGCATTTGCCACTCGCAGGCGAGGAAGCGGTGACTGTGGATAACGATTGCGTGGACTTGACGCCATTCATGCGCGAAGATATTCTCCTTGAGTTTCCGCAACATCCGTTGTGCAAGGCGGACTGTCGCGGGTTGGAGAAAATCTCCACTGGCAAGGCCAAAACCGGCGGCGAAAGCAAAATTATTTCATCGGTGTGGACGAAATTGGACAAATTAAAATTGTAATTTTGAATTTTTTTTATGGGTGTTCCCAAGCGTAAACCATCTCGGAGCCGGCAGCGTATGCGCCGTGCTTATAACAGCGTGCTGAAACTGCCGCAACTGGAGACTTGCCCGCAATGTGCTGCGCCGTATGTGCCGCACCGCGTCTGTCCGGCGTGCGGTTACTACAAAGGCCGCCAGGTTTTGAGCGTCACAGCAGGCGCGTAATTTAATTGCGTGTTGCGGAAATTTTTTCCGCATTTTTTCATTTCATCTATGCGAATCGCAGTGGATGTCATGGGCGGGGACCATGGTTGCGGAGTGGTCATCGCAGGTGCCAAGCTGGCGCTTGAGGCCAACAAAAAAATCACCGCCCTCTACCTCGTCGGTGATCAGGATGCCATCCACGCGGCGTTGCCGCCGCGCGGCTTCCGTGACCATCGCGTGCGCGTCATCCACACTAGTGAAGTGGTGACGATGGATGACAAACCGGTCGTCGCACTCCGCAAAAAAAAAGATTCCTCCATCGCGCGCGCCGCCGAACTCGTTCGTGATGGCGAGGCTGACGCGGTCGTTTCACTCGGTAACACGGGCGGTATTTTTGCGGCGGCCACGTTCAAGGTTGGGCGCATTTCCGGCGTGGATCGCGGTTGCATTGCGACGGTCATTCCGCGGCAGGGTAACGAATTTGTGCTGCTTGATGCTGGTGCAAACATCGAATGCAAACCGTTTCACCTCGCGCAATTCGCGGTGATGGGCAGCGTTTATTCGCGTGAAGTACTCGGCCGCAAAAAGCCGCGTGTCGGCATTTTGAGTATCGGCACCGAGGATTCCAAAGGCAACGAACTGACGCTTGACGCCTTCAAACTGTGCAAGCATCTTGAATTGAATTTCATTGGCAACGTTGAAGGCCACGATTTATTCAAAGACCATGTGGATGTTGTCGTGTGCGACGGATTTGTTGGCAATATCGTTTTGAAAACTTCCGAGAGCCTCGCCGTCGCGATGTTCTCAATGCTCAAGCGCGAGTTGACACAGAGTCCGAAACGACAAATCGGCGCGTATCTTGCGAAAGATGCCTTTCGCGCCATCCGGCGGCGCATGGACCCGGAAGTTTATGGTGGCGCGCCGTTGCTCGGCTTCAACGGCATGGTTTTCAAGGCGCACGGTTCGGCACGCGAACGCGCCATTGCCAGCGCGTTGCGTGTCACCGCCGATGCCGTACAGCACCAGGTTAATCAAATCATCGCCCGTGAAATAGCGCGCGCGAATGAAAA
Organism: Verrucomicrobiota bacterium; assembly: GCA_050015635.1. Classification (GTDB taxonomy): domain Bacteria; phylum Verrucomicrobiota; class Verrucomicrobiia; order Limisphaerales; family UBA11358; genus UBA11358. The sequence continues at coordinate 51,709 of JBEKBA010000002.1, read as the reverse complement.
ATTGAACGGGGGCGACGATTCCAGTTGTGCTGTTTCTGCATGAACACCAAATTCAAAAACCCGCGCGCCAAACACAATTTCCAAGGCCGTTCTTGTTCCATTACCGGCGTCGGTTCGTATGTGCCGGAGAAAATTTTGACCAACACCGCCTTGGAAAAAATGGTAGAGACTTCGGACGAATGGATCACCACACGCACCGGCATCAAGGAACGGCGCGTGGCGGCGAAGGACGAATTCACTTCTGACATGGGTGCACACGCGGCGCAACGCGCGATGAAAATGGCCGGTGTCACCGGCGAACAAATTGATCTCATCATTGTCGCCACTGTCACGCCGGATATGCCGTTCCCAGCAACGGCATGTTTTGTACAACACAAAATCGGCGCGCGGCGCGCGGCGGCGTTCGATCTCGAAGCCGCTTGTTCCGGGTTCATTTACGGACTAGAAGTCGCGCAGCAATTCATCATGTCGCGCACTTACGATACTGTGCTGGTCATTGGCGCGGAAAAACTTTCCTCGATTGTGGACTGGAAGGATCGTAATACCTGTGTACTTTTTGGTGACGGTGCGGGCGCGGCAATTTTGCAAAATCGCCCCAACTCGCACGGGCTTTTGACGGCGGTGATGGGCGCGGATGGAGAAAAGGCGGATTTGCTTTTCATGCCCGGCGGCGGTAGCCGTTGTCCGGCGACGGCGGATTCGGTCGCGGCAAAACTTCATTATTTGCAAATGGAGGGACGCGAGACTTTCAAAAACGCCGTGCAGGCGATGTGCAACGCGGCGCAGGAGGCGCTGCGCCGTTGCGAGCTCGACATTTCAAAAATCAAATGCGTCATTCCGCATCAGGCGAATCGGCGCATCATTGATGTGGTTGGCGAACGGCTGGGCGCGACGCCGGAGCAATTTTTTGTGAACCTTGATAAATACGGCAATACGTCGGCGGCGTCGGTGGCCATCGCTCTGGACGAAGCGGTCGCGGCAAAAAGAATCCAGCGCGGTGATTTGGTTTTGCTTGTCGTTTTCGGCGCGGGTCTGACGTGGGGCGCGGCGATAATTGAATGGTAAACGCGGTTTGACGGTTGGCTAAAACGTGTTAGATTGAGAATGAATTTATGAGCGCAAGAAAACTCGGAAGCATCGGCTTGTTGCGGCAGCCAGTCACCATCGCAGGTCGGCAGGCACACTTGGAACTTTCCGCTGAATCGGTGACCGTTCACAAAAGCGGCATCGAGTTTCGCAGCCCGACACCATTCAAGGAATGGACGGAAATGACCATGGCGCTGCATTCGCCACGGGATGGCAGCAAGCTCCAATGCAGTGGCGTCGTCATCGCCTGTTCCGGGAATAAGCACGCCGGTTACCGCGTGTCGTTCGTTTTCACCGGCGTTTCCAAACAGGCGCAGGCGCGCTTGATCTCGATGGCTCATTCCCGAATGGGCGCGGGGTGAACGTGCAAAATTTCAAAGTCAGTGGCACTTTTTAATTAACCTCCGCGATTGCTGCGGAGGTTGTTTTTTTTAGAATAAGCCCATGAGAATTTTACTCACCACCACCTCGTTTCAGGATACGCCCGGCGCGCATCATGATTTACTGGCCCAAACCGGTTGGGAAATCATCACCGCGCGCGGGCCGTTAAGTGAAACAGACACACTCGCGCTCGTCGGCAACGTGGACGGTTATATTTGCGGCGATGACGCAATCACGCGCAAGGTTCTGGAAAAGGCGCATCCGAGGCTAAAAGTGTTGAGCAAATACGGCATCGGCGTGGACAAGATTGATGTGAAATCCTGCACCGAATTTGGAATTCCGCTGCTCTTCACGCCTGGCGTCAATCATATGACGGTTGCCGAACATAATTTTTTGCTGCTGCTCTCGCTGGAGAAAAATTTTCTTTTTCACACTGACTCGACCCGTGCTGGCGGCTGGAAACGCAAGACAGGCCATGAACTATTTGAGAAAACCATCGGCATTATCGGACTTGGCCGCATCGGAAAAGAAGTGGCCATTCGCGCGTGCGCTTTCGGCATGAGAATCATCGCTTACGACAATCATTTTGACGACGCGTTTGGCAAACAATACGGCGTGAAAAAGGCCGCGTCGCTCGACGAAGTTTTTGCCACGGGTGATTACATTTCACTCCATACAAATCTCACACCGGAAACGCGCGACATGATCAACGCCAAATCCATTGCCAAGATGAAGAAGGGCGTCCTCATTTTGAACTGCGCGCGCGGTGAAATCGTGAACACTAACGACATGGTGGCTGCTTTGAAATCAGGCCAGATTGACGGTTATGGCACGGATGTGCTGGATAAAGAGCCGCCGCCCGCCGATCATCCACTGCTCAAGCTGCCAAACGTTGTTTGCACGCCGCATGTCGCGTCGCGCACTTACGAAAGCGTGGTGCGCCAGGCCACGACCGCCGTGAAAAATCTCATCCTCGCGATGAACGGCGAAAAACCCATCGCGCAGGTGAATCCCGAAGTGCCGGTGAAGAAAGTGGTTTAACGCGTCAATTTTTCAAAAAAATGCCAGCCACATTCCAGATAAATGCATCGGAACCCACGTTTCTTGCACAGTGGGTTTCCGGCACATATCTGGTTTCTGGAGTTTTTCCTATTGAAAGTAATTCACTAACTACTCAACAAGTCGTTTTAAAGATTCCTTCTCTTTATTTGGCAGCAAAATCTAGCAAGCTTGCAAAATGGCCGCGAGGAATCTGCGGATATTATCTCATTCCAGTTTATATTGCGGATTTTTTTGATGAGTCAGTTGTCGCGTGGGTTCATTCGTACCATTTCTTTCGTTGGGCCATTTGGCATGAACCTGTTCTATATTGCAAAGCCGATAACACCGCACATTCACGAAATGATTATGGCCTTCGCGGCAAAGCATTTCGCGTTTATCTTTCAAACGTTATGGGGGGTGCGCTAAAAACCGTTGCGAGCCGTTTTAATTTTGAATTTCCAGAAAAAATTAACGGCAGAAAAGTTGATTTAGCCATAACTTGACTTTCGCTATTTAATAATTTTATGCCCGAAACCTACTACATCATTCCCAAAGACAAACACGACACACTGGTGACGAAGGCGTATCTCAAACGCGGTTACGACGCCGTGGAAGCCGCCGCCGGCGCGCGGTTTTGCGCCAGCGCCGCGTATTACGGCATCCGCACGCACAACGCCATCAAGGCGCTGCATCTTGACGAATTGTTCGGCAGCAAGGTCGGCCGCTGGAAGCCCGGCGCGAAGATCGAGAAGCTGCCGTCGCGCTTCGCCGCTGCCGAAATCTGGAACGCACATTACAAGCTCGGCCAGGCCGTCGCGTACGAGGCGATGGGTACCTGCATGAAGCTCGCCGACAAATTCGGCGCGGGTATGGTCAGTGTGGACAACGCGACGCATTATCTCTGGGGCGGCGGCTATGTGATGGATGCCGCGCTCAAGGGCTACATCGCCTACACGAATTGCACCTCGGCCACGTCTGAAGTCGTGCCGTTCGGCGGTAAAACGCCGACGATGGGCACGAACCCGCATTCGTGGGCGTTCCCGACTCAGGAAGCGATTGGTTTTCCCATTGTGATTGATTGGGCGACTTCGACCGTGGCAATGGGGCGTGTGCAACAGTTCAAACGTGAAGGCAAACAGCTTACGCCCGGTTGCGCCGTGGATGCGGAAGGCAATCCGACGACCGATCCAAACAAAGCCGTGGCATTGCTGCCGTTTGGGCAACACAAAGGTTACGGCCTCGGTTTGATTGATGAGCTTTACGCGGGTTTCATCGGCGGTTCGCTGCCGGAAATCCGCGGCACGTCGCGCGGCGGCGAAGGCGAGAAGCGTGGCTCGACGTTTTATTTTCAAGTCATCCACCCGGATGCGATGAAAGGCAACGATTATGTCAAAGGCCGTTCGCAAATCCAAAACGTCAGGGCGGTCATCGAAGACGTGCTCGGTCACGGCAATGAGAAGTGCCTGTTGCCCGGGCAGCCGGAAGCCCGCTGGGGCGAATTGTCGAAGAAAAACGGCGGTCTGCTATTCACAAAGGCGGAGATCGAGGAATTGAATCATCTCGTGCATGAGGTTGGCGAACCGGCTTGGAATTTGGCTGAATTCAAATCGGTACAGGTATAAACTTTCACGAAAATCACAACTGAAAATTTTATGGCAATTCAACTTCGAGACAAATCCACTTGTAAATACGACCAAATCTCGCTCGGCGAAGTTATGCTGCGGCTTGACCCCGGCGAAGGGCGCGTCCGTACCGCGCGGCATTTCACCGCGTGGGAAGGCGGCGGTGAATACAACGCTTCGCGCGGTTTGCGCAAATGTTTCGGTTACAAAACCGCAGTCTGCACCGCGTTCGTGGACAACGAGGTCGGCCATCTCATCGAGGACTTCATCATGCAGGGCGGCGTGGATACCGACTTCATCAAATGGCGCGAAGATGACGGCATCGGCCGCAGCATCCGCAATGGTCTGAATTTCACCGAACGCGGCTTCGGCATCCGTGGCGCGGTCGGCGTGCCGGATCGCGGCAATTCCGCTGCATCACAACTCAAGCCTGGCGACTTCGATTGGGATCATATTTTCGGGAAAATCGGCACGCGCTGGCTGCACACGGGCGGTATTTTCGCCGCGCTGTCCGAAACAACGGCGGCGTTGACGATTGAAGCGGTGAAGGCGGCAAGAAAACACGGTGTCATCGTCAGCTACGACTTGAATTATCGTCCGTCGCTCTGGAAATCCATTGGCGGCCTCAAGAAGGCGCGTGAGGTCAACAAGGAGATCGCCAGATACGTGGACGTGATGATCGGCAACGAGGAGGATTTCACCGCGAGCCTCGGCTTCGAGATCAAAGACGCGGATCACAACTTGGGCACGATTGAAACGGATGCGTTCAAGACGATGATCGAAACCGCCATGAAGACGTATCCAAATTTCAAGGTGACCGCGACAACGTTGCGACGCGTCATCACCGCGACGAAGAACGACTGGAGTGCGATTCTGTGGCATAATGGAAGATTTTTCGAGAGCCGGAAATATCCTGAACTCGAAATTTTGGATCGCGTCGGTGGCGGCGACAGCTTCGCGAGCGGCTTGCAATTTGGTTTTCTTGAATTCAATGACGCGCAGAAAGCTGTTGAATATGGCGCGGCGCATGGTGCGCTTGCCTCGACAACGCCCGGGGATATTTCGATGGCCACGCGCAAGGAAGTCGAAAAGACTTTCGGCGGCGGCAGTGCGCGCGTTCAACGCTGAACAAAATTATGAAAACACCAGCGGAACTTTTTTCACTCAAAAGCAAGGTGGCGGTTGTCATCGGCGGCACGGGCGAATTGTGCGGTGCAATGGCCGAGGGTTTTGCGGCGGCAGGCGCGGCGGTTGCGCTTGTCGGTCGCGATCCAGCCAAAGCCAAAGCGCGCATGGACAAAATCGCGAAGGGCGGCGGCAGGTCAAAATTTTTCCCGTGTGACACGACTTCCAAGACTGGCTTGCAAAAACTTTTGGCCGATATTTTGGCAAAGTTCAGTCGCGTGGATGTTTTGGTGAATGGTGCGGGCGTGAATTCACCGACGCCGTTTTTTGACATCAGCGAGGAGGAGTTTGACAAAATCATCACGGTGAATTTGAAAGGGCTTGTTCTCGCGTGCCAGATTTTCGGGAAACACATGGTCGAGAAAGGTTCGGGCAGCATCATCAATCTCGGCTCGGCTTCGGGACTGAACCCCTTGTCGCGCGTGTTCACTTATTCGGCTTCGAAGGCGGCGGTTCACAACATTTCTAAAAACCTTGCGCGCGAATGGGCGGCGAAAGGGGTACGCGTGAACATTTTGGTTCCGGGGTTTTTCCCGGCGGAACAAAATCGTAAGGTGCTGAACCCCGAACGCGTGGCTCAAATCATGGCCAAGACGCCGATGAAACGTTTCGGTGAAGCGCATGAACTCGCCGGTGCGGCTCTGTTGCTGGCGTCGGATGCGGGCAGTTTCATCACCGGAACGGAATTGGTCGTGGATGGCGGTTTTGATGCGATGACGATTTAAGATTGTTACCGCAAAGAATTCAGCCTGTTGGAGTGATCGCTTCAAAGGGCCTTTTGTTTTCAGAATTTTTTACAAATCAGTGATCGGTTCGTGGCGCGGCACGAGCGCTTTCATAATTCCCCATGCGATTAAATAACTCAACGCACAGATTATGAACATGATGAGGTAAGCCGTTTGCGGCGTTTGTTTGAAGTGGTCGGTCAGCCTGCCGGCGAGCATTTGCAAAATGACGCCGCCACCAATGCCGCCAGCCATCGTGCCAATGCCAATAACGCTCGCGACTGTTTTTTTGGGAAACATATCGGACACGGTTGTGAATAGATTTGCCGACCATGCTTGATGCGCCGCCGCGCCGATGCAAATGGTGGCAACGGCGAGCACGGCGGCCATTTTTCCAAAGTGTTCAACGTTGCCGAAATATTGCGTTGTCAAAACAGTCAGCGGAAAAATGGCGATGATGAACATAGCCGTCATACGCGCTGTATAAACCGGCATTCCACGTTTGATGAGTGTCATGGGAATGCTGCCACCGTAAATACTGCCGACGATGGCGACTGCATAAACGATGAACGTCGGTAGCATAATATCGTGCTTGGTCATGCCGAATTGTTTGTGCAAATAATCCGGCAGCCAGAACAGATAAAACCACCAGATGCCATCAGTCATGAATTTGCCGACAAAAAACGCCCATGTTTGCCGGTAACCAAATAGCCTGCCCCATGGAACTTTTTTGGCTTTGTCGCCAGTTTGCGCATCGGCCGCAGTATCGTCGTCAATGTGAACGTAATCGTATTCGGCTTTCGATAATCGTTTTTGCCGCGCCGGAGTTTCATAAAGCCAGAACCAAAAAATCAACCAAAGAAATCCGACCGAGCCTGTCAGAATGAACGCCATTTTCCAGCCTTCTTGATCGCCAAAATGAATCATACACCACGGTACGAACAGCGCGGCGACCATTGCACCGAAATTGGAGCCGCTGTTGAAAATGCCCGTGGCAAAAGCGCGTTCGCGTTTGGGAAACCATTCGGCGACGGTTTTGATGGACGCGGGGAAATTACCAGCTTCGCCAATAGCGAATGCGCTGCGCACGGCGATGTGCATCACGACCAGTTGTCCGACAAATGCATTGAGAACGCCAAAGATGGACCAGATGATGAGAGAAATCGTCAAACCAAGTTTGGTGCCGATCCGGTCAATGACCCAGCCGGCCACGATGGTGAAACCGGCGTAAATGCCGGTGAAAAATGAAGTCAAATAGGCAAAGTCTGTGTTTGTCCAGCCGAAGCCGCCTTGTTCAGCGGGCGTGCAAAAAAATTCCTTCAAATAACTGATGACCTGCCGGTCCATGTAGTTGACGGTCGTGGAGAAAAACAACAGCCCACAGATGACCCAACGATAATTACCAGAAGCGGGCCTGATTTGACTTGGAGGATTCATAAACTGGCGAAGCAATAGTCTTAAATGAATCGTGATTCAAGCCTTGAAATCCAACTTTACAAATCGTCCACATTTTGCGAAGCTTCCGCATTATGTGGAAAAAAATTCTGTCGCTTTTGCCGTTGTTGTTGTTGACAGGTTGCGCTGCGACGTTCACCAGGGTGACGCCGCTGGAACAGCTACGCAATCCCAATAACCTTTATCCCGTCGAAGTCATCTTCGACTCGCAACAACAATCGTTGCGTTGGGAGACGATTCATCCTTATGTGCTCGTGAGCGGCCAGCTTTATGATATGCGCCAGGTGCCGATGATCACCAACCGCTGGGAAGGTTTCGTGCCGGTGCCGCCGAACGAGAATGGAATCAGCTACCGTTTCAAATTCGACTATCAATACAACGATTTCGGCACGCCACCCAAGCTCAATAGCGCTTATTCACCGTTGTATGATTTAAAGATAATCGATCAGTAAGCCGTGGTTAGTGGCGCGGCTTGAGCAGGAGTGCTTTTTTGTCCGTGCCGTCCACTTCGACGCTGTGGGTTTGTACGGCGGGGTCGTCTTTCAAGGCTTGATGCACGATCCGCCGATCAAAAGCGTTCATCGGCTCCAGTTCCACCACGTCGCCCCAGCGGCGCACCTTGTCGGCAGCATCCATGGCTTTTTTAACGAGCATTGCACGCGCTTGTGCGCGATAACCGCCCACGTCCACGGTCACCTTGGCCGAACTTGCGTCCTGCTGGAAAAGCAGACGGTTCGTGATGTATTGTAAATCGGAAAGCATCTGGCCCTGTCGACCAATGAGCCGACCGGCGTCTTCATCGGTCTTCACATCGAGCAAAACGCCTTCCTCAAGTTTATGTTCCTCAACCGTTGCTGGAAAACCGAGCGTCGCGAGGATTTTTTCCAGAGTTTCTTTGGGTTGCGCGGGCATAAATCAAATATGTTGCCGTCATTTTTTCTTTTTTGACAGCGGCGTCAAGGCGGGAATGGTATTTGCCATCGGAACATTTCCTGCTGTTCTTGTCAATTTGGTCTGCACGATGGTCAGTAGATAATTCACGGTCATATACAGTGCCAAACCCGCCGAATAGTTGTAAAGAAAAACCAAAAACATCAGCGGTAGATATTTCATCATTTTTGCCTGCGCCGGATCCATGCCCGGCGATGGCGGCTGAAGGTGCGACTGCCACAACATTGCTCCGCCCATCAATAGCGGTAGTAAATTAAAAGGGAAATTCAGTCCCGGAATCATGAATAGCGTGTCTGGTTTCGATAAATCCGCGACCCATAGAAAATGAGCGCCACGCAATTCAATCGCGCTGCGAAGCATTGTGAAAAAGCCAATGAACACGGGCGTTTGAATGAGCATCGGCAGGCAGCCGCCCATCGGGCTGACCTTGTTTTTCTTCCAAAGCTCCATCTGCTTTTGGGTAAATTTTTGCGGGTCATCCTTGTATTTTTCCTTGAGCGCCTTCAACTCCGGCGTGAGCGCCTGCATCCGTTTCATCGAGCGCGTGCTCGCCGCCGTCAACGGCCAAAATGTTATTTTGATGATCACCGTAATCAAAACTATCGTCCAACCGTAGCCCAATTTCGTCACGTCATGTAGCCAGTTCATTCCAAGCAACAATGCTTTCGCAAAAAATCCGAAAAAACCGAATTGCATCACCAAGTCGGCGCGATTGTTGAATTCCTCGCCGATGCGCGCCAATGTCCGATACTCCTTCGGCCCGGCAAAAAAAGTGATTTGCCGCTCGACCGAGGAATTTGCCGCGAGCGTTTGCGCCGGATAAACCAGCGCAGTTTGGACTCCCCGTGGCGGCGGCGTGCCCGGCATTGACTCAACATTCGGGAAGGGCGGCAACGTGACCGGAAGCGCAACAATTTGTTGCGCCGGTTTTTCCGGCATGGCTAACAACGCGAAGAACTGGTTGTGTGCCGCCGCCCAAACCACATTGCCCGCACCCGCGCGATATTCTGTTTTTGGCGTTCGCGGGAAGAAAAATAAAACGGTGGTGTTGGTGCCGAAATACGCCAGACTTTCATCCTGCGGCTTTGCGCCGTCGAACCACATCGCGCCCTCGGTGAAACCGTTGTCATCCGGACCCATCGGCGTCGCCGTGCCCACGACCCATTCCTGCGCGGGCAACGCGAGCGGCTTCACGGACATGTTTGTGAAACTTACACTTGCGTTGATCAAATAATTCGAGTTGAGGTGAAATTCTTTCAAAAGAACCAAGCCGTTTGTCAGCGTTTTTTCCGCGCGAACGCCGTCGTCCGTTTTTGTCAAAGTGAAATTGCCGTCACCGACGAAACTTGGATCGCCCAGAATTGTGAGAATCGGAACGGACGCCCGCGTGTTCAACGTCGCAACGCTGTTGGTCGGGTTCTCGTTCTGTTTTTTCCAGCGGGCTGAAACCGTTTCGGGATAATCGATCAATTCAACCAATTTCAAACCGCCGCCTCGCGAAGTGAAAGTGTAACGCGCGCGTGTGTTCGTCAGCACAATCATCTGCTCGGGAATGTTTGTGCCGAAAATTGAGTCTGAAGCGGCGATTGCCACTGCCGCCGACGTCGAACTTGTTGTCGTTTGCGCTAAATCGATTTTGTTGGTCGCGGCAAACTGGGCCTGTTGTTGCTGCAAGCGCATGGCCTGTTTTTCCGTCTCGACAACCCAGGCGATGAGCAACACAACGCAAATCGAAACAACAATAATACCAGTTCGGTCCATGAAAAATCAGTGAATATGCCCCGTTGTGATGCTGAATTCGTTTTGCGGAACCGGGTCATGACCGCAATCGCCCCACGGATGACACCGGCAAATACGTTTCGCCGCCAGTATGCTTCCCGTCAGGGTGCCATGCGAATGAATCGCTTCAATCGCGTATTGTGAACAGGTTGGTGTGAAGCGGCAGCCGCCGGTTGAGCCAAGGAGAAAAATTTGTGCGGGTGAAAATGTCCAGCGATAAGCGCGAATAACAAAGATGAAAATGTGCTGGACTGGATTCAAGTTGGTTTCACTCCTTAATTTTTTAGCAAACCCGCGCGCCGCAGCGTCGTCAGAAAATCCTTTTCAACTTCCGCAAAGCCGCATCCGGCAATTGAAGGCCGCGCAACGAGGACAAGTTCGACTGGCCGTGACAATTCATTTTGATGCTGCCGGAAACTTTCGCGCAACAGACGCCGCGCGCGACTGCGTTCAATCGCGCCGCCGATACGTTTGCTCGTGACGACGCCCAATTTTGGTTTTGCGCCTTCCGGCAAACTATTCCAATTAGCGATGAGACAGCCGAGCGCGAGGCGCTGCCCCTGCTGCCGCACGCGCGCAAAGTCACGGCTCTGTTGAAGCCGCGCAGCACGACTCAAGCGCAGGCGTTTCGACGATTCGGCGGGCATGAACACGCGAGTTAAACTGGTGTCAGACGCTTGCGACCGACGCGACGGCGATTGGCAAGCGTGGCCTTGCCGCTCTTGCTCGAATTGCGGTTAAGAAATCCGTGCTGCCGTTTGCGGCGGATTTTCGATGGTTGATACTGGCGTTTCATAAATCAGATTCTTGTTCGCGCGTTTGCACGGAAAACCCCGTTGATAGAACGCGAGAGGTTAGCAATGAACCGCCTTGTGTCAAGGCGCGGTTCTTAATTTTATGCAGACGGCACAAAGCCGGACTTGAATTTTCGGGTGTCTGTGTATCCTTTCGCGGGGGTAAAAAACCAATCCGATGGGACGAATACGCCGAACCGGCCGGGTTGTTTTGTCTTCAGTCAATGGCGGCGGCCATGTGGCTGGTGGGGGCCGCGTTCATGTTCCTGCTATCCGGTGTGACGGCGCCACAAAACGCTCAGCCATGGGCAACGGTGGATGATGGTGTGTGATGGTGAGTTACGAAGGGAAAGGTCCATAGCGCGGTCATTGACCCGTTATATGCCATTGCTAAAACACAAGTTGCTACGCGAGAGTCTGTTACGCGAGGATTTGTTCAATGCGCACAAGTTCTTCGCTCGTGAAAATCAGGTTACGCATCACGCCCACGCAATCATCCACCTGGCTCACGCGGCTCGCGCCGATGAGCGCGCTTGTCACCGTTTTGTGCCGCAGCACCCACGCCAGCGCCATCTGCGCCAGTGATTGCCCGCGCGCTTGCGCGAGGTCGTTTAGCTTTTTCGTCTTTGCCAGCACCGTTTCGGTGATGTCCGCCGGACGGAGAAATCTTTTATCATGCCCCGCGCGCGAATCGGCGGGAATGCCATTGAAATAACGGTCGGTCAACAATCCTTTCGCGAGCGGCGAGAAGACGATGCTGCCGACGCCTTCCTGTTCCAGGGTGGCGAGCAGTTGCGATTCAATCCAACGGTCGAACATGCTGTAACGCGGCTGATGGATGAGGCACGGCGCGCCCAGTTCGCGCAGAATCTTCGTTGCGCGTGCGGTTTCGGCGGGTTGATAATTCGAGATTCCGGCGTAAAGCGCCTTGCCACTGCGGACGGCGTGCGCGAGCGCGCCCATCGTTTCCTCCAGCGGCGTGTCGGGGTCGGGCCGGTGGGAATAGAAGATGTCCACGTATTCAAGACCCATGCGGCGCAGCGATTGGTCGAGCGACGACAGGAGGTATTTGCGCGAACCCCATTCGCCGTAAGGACCGGGCCACATATAATAACCCGCCTTGGTGGAAATAATCAGTTCGTCGCGCCACTTTGCCAAGTCTTCGCGCAGGATGCGGCCAAAAGTTTCCTCCGCCGAACCGTCCGGCGGACCGTAGTTGTTGGCCAGATCAAAATGCGTGACGCCCAGATCAAACGCGCGGCAGGCGATGGCGCGGGCGTTGTCGAACGAATCCTTTGCGCCGAAGTTATGCCACAACCCCAGCGAAATGAGCGGGAGCATGACGCCGGAGCGACCGCAACGGCGGTAAAATTGCGGCGAGTCATAACGATTTGGAGCGGGTGAATACATCATAGGTTTAGTTCAGTCCCAATTTTTTGAACCGGCTCTTCACTTCCTTGAAATGGAAGTCAAGCGAGCAGAGTTTTTCCAGTTCACCCTGCTGGAAATGCCCTGCCACGTCCGGGTCGGCTTTCAGGATTTCGAGAAAATCCGCGTCGTCGCGACCGGCGTGTTTGACTTCCCACGTTTTCATCGCGTTGCGCTGGACGAGGTCGTAAGCCTCTTCGCGCGTCAGGCCTTTTTTGATCAATGCGAGTAAAACGGTCTGTGAATTCCACATGCCGAGCGAGAGGCAGAGATTCTTTTTCATGTTCGCCGGATAGACGACGAGACCCTCCATCAGGCGCGTGAGCAGGTCGAACATGTAGTCGAGGAGCGTGCAGGAATCGGGGAAAATAATCCGCTCAACGGAACTGTGGCTGATGTCGCGCTCGTGCCAGAGGGCGACGTTTTCCAGCGCGGCGACGGCGTTGCCACGGAGCACGCGGGCGAGGCCGGTAAGGCGTTCCCAAGTGATGGGATTGCGTTTGTGCGGCATGGCGCTTGAGCCCTTTTGGCCTTTCGTGAACGGTTCCTCGGCTTCGAGCACTTCCGTGCGCTGGAGGTGGCGGAACTCGACCGCCCAACGCTCCATGCTCGCGCCGACGAGGGCGAGCGCGCTCATGAACTCGGCGTGGATGTCGCGCTGAACCACTTGCGTGGCGATGGGCGCGGGCTTCAACCCGAGTTTTTTGCAGACAAATTTTTCCACGCGCGGTGACAAATGCGCGCTCGTGCCGACAGCACCGGAAATTTTTCCGACGGCGACGACCTTGCGCGCGCGCTCGAGGCGTTCCAGAGCGCGGCCAAATTCGTCGCGCATGAGGGCAAGTTTCAAACCAAACGTCGTCGGCTCGGCGTGGATGCCGTGGCTGCGCCCGATACAGGGCGTGAATTTGTATTCCTTCGCGCGGCGGGCGATGACCGGCAGCAATTGCCTTGCGTCGGAGATGAGAATATCCGCGCTCTGCGTCATTTGAACGGCGAACGCGGTGTCGCCGATGTCGCTGCTGGTCAGACCGAAATGCAGCCAGCGGCCGGCGCGGTCATTTATTTTTTCGACGACGGCCGTCGTGAATCCGATGACGTCGTGATTGAGCGTCTTTTCCAATTCCTTCGCGCGTGCGGCCAAGGCTTTCGTATCCGCCAAACATTTCTCCGCGCCAGTTTTCATTTTAGCGAAATCGGCCTTGGGCACGATCCCTTCCCCAACCAGCGCTTCGCTGGCGAGGAGTTCGATTTGCAGCCAGATGCGGAGCTTGTTTTCATCCGTCCAGATGGCCCGCATTTCCGGCCGGGAATAGCGCGTAATCATGGGGGAATTAAAAACGAAAAAGGAAAAATTAAAAGCCTGAACTACCGGGCCGTTGCCGGCACAAAACCCCGCGTTTCCAGCCAGCGCGATTGCAGCAGCGGGTTTACGGAATGATGGGAAAAGCTGCGATTGGCAATTGTCGGGCGTGGGTGTCCTGCATTTAACAGAACGTTTTTTTGCATTTCAGATGGTGGATTGACGGTGGCGAATTTCCCGCGCAAAATCGCGGCATGGACACGCTCTACTACTGTGACAACTTCAAATGAATACAAAGCATCCACTCGCAGAAGTTTTCGGCTTTACGACAACGGACATGAGTGCCAAGGCCAATCGCCATCGGACAAAACGTCTCTGCCCATTCAACAATAAAGTTCCGAATTGCACAAAAGATAAAGCCCAAAATCCGCTCGGCGTGTGCAGTGTATTTCACGACGGCGAAGTAGTCATCACCTGTCCGATCCGTTTTCGTCAAAGCTGGATGATCGCCGATGATGCGGCGGACTTTTTCTTCGCTCCGAATGCAACCTGGACAACACTCACGGAAGTTCGCCTGAAAGATGCCGACGGAGGTTCAGCGGGCAATATTGACATTGTTGTCTGTGCTTACGATAAATCCGGGAAAGTTTATGATTTCGGCGCGCTTGAAGTTCAAGCTGTGTATATTTCAGGCAACGTGCGAAATCCGTTTGAGCATTACATGGAATCTCCGGCCAAAAATTGTAAAATGGATTGGGCAAACGAAGCCAATTATCCACGACCGGATTATTTATCTTCATCCCGAAAACGGCTCGCTCCGCAATTAATTTTCAAGGGCGGAATTATCAACGCCTGGGGCAAGAAAACTGCCGTCGCGCTCAATAAAGCGTTTTTCAACACGCTGCCAAAGCTGCCGGAAGTTGTAAAAGACAAAGCCGACATTGCCTGGATGATTTATGATTTGAAGCCGCCCGCAAATGCAGGTGATCAATATGAATTATTCCGAGAGCGGATTGTTTATACACGTTTTGAACCCGCATTGAATCAGATCACAAAATCGCGTCCCGGAAAAATGGAAGATTTTATCAGCCACTTGCAGGAAAAAGTTGACGAGAAACTGGAAACGCCGCCAATAAATCGCACACTGGAAAATCCTTTTGGCAAATGAGCGTCTCGCAAACATTTTTATTACCAGACTTCGTTGAACGTGACAGGCCGGTGAATGTGGCGTCTGTGCCGCAACGCAGCCCGTTTCGTTATCCCGGCGGGAAGACTTGGCTCGTGCCACTTTTCCGTCGTTGGATGATGAGCCTTCCGAGCCAGCCAAAAGTTCTGGTTGAGCCTTTTGCTGGTGGCGGAATTATCAGTCTTACTGCCGCATTTGAGCATCTTGCCGATTCCGTCGTCATGGTTGAACTCGATGACCAAATTGCCGCTGTCTGGCAGACAATTCTTGCGGGCGATGCGCGATGGCTGGCCAAACGAATAATGAATTTCGATTTGTCGCCAGAATCCGCCAAAGCAGAGTTTGCCAAATCTCCAAAGTCACAATGCGAACGCGCATTCCAGACAGTCCTCAAAAACCGGACGGCACACGGCGGAATTTTGGCGGAAGGTGCTGGTGTGCTAAAGAATGGTGAGAACGGAAAAGGAATTTTGTCGCGCTGGTATCCGCAAACGATTGCCAAACGGATTACAAACATTGAACACGTTGCAAACCGTCTTGAATTTATCCACGGCGATGCTTTTGACGTGCTGGCTCGTTTTCAGAAAGAGCGGGATGCCGTATTTTTTATTGATCCGCCATACACCGCTGGTGGCAAGCGTGCTGGCTCGCGGCTTTACACACATTCAGAAATTGACCACGAGCATCTCTTTTCTGTTTGTGAAAAACTGCGCGGAGATTTTCTGATGACATACGACAATGCCGAAGAAGTTCGCGCATTGGCCGAGCAACATGGCTTCAAGACAAAACCCGTGGCGATGAAAAACACACATCACGCCGAGATGGACGAATTGTTAATTGGTCGCAATCTTGATTGGGTCGAAGATGGCGGAATTTTTCGAGAAGAACCGACAGCTTACAAAGTTTCATCGGTTGCGAAAAAATCGCACCGCACAAAATGAAGCGTAGTGTCAAAAGCATCATTCTGCTCGCCGTCCGCGATATTCTGGAAAAGTTGCTCACTCTGAATCTTGAACGCGCAGCGGAAGAAGCCAAAACCGCAAAAGTCAAAACACCAAAAATGCAGCGGGCGAAAGAGGAGGGCGAACTTGTCTAATCAAACCTGAACCATGAAGACAATAGTTCTGATTTCCTGTGTTAAAACGAAACGATCCAAGGCGAAGGCCGGTGATTTATACATTAGCCCTTGGTTTAAACTAGCCCTGCGATATACGAGAAATCAAAACCCTGACGCCATTTTCATTCTTTCAGCCAAGTATGGTCTGCTTGATTTAGAAACCGAGATAGAACGTTATGACGTTACGCTCAAAGAGATGACATCGGCACAACGAAAAGAATGGGCCAATGGGGTTGCCGCTCAACTCAAAGAAAAAACCGACGTGAAGAATGACCATTTTATTTTTCTCGCTGGGCAAATATATCGAGACAACTTGATGGCTCACATCAGGGATTACAAAATCCCAATGAAAGGTTTAGGCATTGGCAAACAACTACAATTCCTGAAGCATGACGTGACGAAGACGCGGGAGACGCTGAGTGAGATACCAAATTGCTCCGGGGAGCGAGAACAAAACTGAACGGGGACGACGTGGAAGTGCGAGCCGCACCGGCCAATGTCCCTACCATGAAATTGGAATCGCTGACGTTCGCGCGAGTCGAGAATAGGTTGAGGTTCAAAATTCAACGTTTCGCCATTTTCGCGCGGGCTTTTTCGAGAATCTGGCGTTCCCGCGCGGTGAGGCTTTGGATGCCATGGGCGGAAATTTTCTCGAGAATCGGGTCAACTTCATTTTTCAAAAATTCGTCGGTGGACGAATCGTCGTCGGATTTGCCCACAGCGGAACGCCAAAATCCACCTTTGCTTTTGCCTGATCCGGCAGCGACAAATTCACGCGGCGCGGCGCGGCGCTCCGGAAATCCCCATTGCGGCCAATGCCAGCGGCCTTGAATGAACAGCCGTATAAAGATAATGCCCGTCAACATTCCGCCCAAATGCGCCGCATTGGCGATGTTGTCGCCATGAACAACCAAGCCAAACACCGCCAGCGCGGCTGCAAACCACAACAAGGTTTTTGCGCGCAACCTTAACGGCAGAACAAAAAACAGGAGCAACATCAGTTCGCGTTCCGGAAACAAAACCGCGAATGCCGCCACCAGTCCAAATGCGCCCGCCGAGGCGCCGACGACCGGGCCGCCGAAATAATCAGGCCAGAGCCACGCGGCCAGCATTTGCACCAAGCCGCCGATAACTCCGCTGGTTAGAAACAGAATCAGGAAATTCTTGCCGCCGAGCGTTTCCTCGATGGCGCGGCCAAAAATGTAAATCGCCCAGCCATTGAGCAAAATATGCATCAATCCGGCGTGCATGAATTGATACGTCAGCAACTGCCAGACGAAGCCATGCTTCAGTCCATCAACACTCAACGTGAAATAGTTGCCTTCGGAAAAAGCCGGCGGGTAGCCACAGACAATACATTCGATGACGAAGACGATGGCGCACAGAATCAGGAGCGCGACCGTGAAGGAGACGCGCGACTCACGGTAAGCCGGCTGGCGCATATAGTCACGATCTTCAAGCATGGGGAAAAACTAATCGCCAAACGGCGGGTTTTCAACGGCGATTTTGCATGGCGACGGCAATGCGACCGTCCGCAAGTTCAAGGACGCGCTGCGCGTGCGCGGCGACTTCCGTGTCGTGCGTGGCAATAATAAGCGTCATTTGTTTTTCGACACGCAGACTTTTAAGCAGTTCAATAATTTCACCGCCGGTTTGTGAATCAAGATTGCCGGTCGGTTCGTCGGCCAGCAGCAATTCCGGTTCGTTGATGAGCGAGCGGGCGATGGCGACGCGCTGCTGTTCGCCGCCGGAAAGTTCGGACGGTTTATGATCCATGCGTTCGCCAAGACCGACGCGCGCGAGCAATTCGCGGCCATGCCCTTCAGCTTTGGCAGTGGAAATGCGCGCCATGCGCGCGGGCAGACAAACATTTTCCAGCGCGTCAAGTTCGGGCAAAAGATGATACGCCTGAAAAACGAAACCGATACGGCGATTACGGAAATGGGCCAGCTCGCGTTCGGAAAAATTCACGAGGTTTTGTCCGGCAAAATAGATTTCACCGGCATTCGGCGTGTCCAGGCCGCCGATCAAATGCAGCAGCGTGCTTTTGCCCGCGCCGGACGCACCGCGCAACGCGAGAAATTCACCACGCGCCACGTCGAGATGAACGTCGCGCAACACTTCGAGCGAGCGTTTGCCCATGGCATAGGTTTTTGTGAGGGCGCGGGCGCGCAGCAACGGTTCACTCATAGCGCAACGCCTCCACGGGTTTCATTTTGCTGGCATGGTGAGCGGGCAATATCGCCGCCAACAAACAAATGACGAGTGAACCTCCACAAATTATTGCGATGTCGCTCAAATTAACTACGGCCGGCAAATCGCTGAAGCCGTAAATGGAAGCGGGAAAGAGTTCAAAACCCGTCAACCGGTTCATTAAATGAAGAAAATCATTACGTATCCATATCGCAAACAGCCCCAATCCGACTCCGGTCGCGATGCCAAAAAAGCTGATGACCATGCTTTGAATGACAAAAACGAACATCACCTGTTTGTTTGAAGCACCGATAGATTTCATCAAACCAATTTCGTGTGTTTTCATCATAACGAAGGTGATGAGAGTGCAGGTGATACCGAAGGCAGCCACAAAAACGATGAAAAAGAGCAGGAAAAACATCATGTTCTTTTCGACAATGATGGCGCCGAGAAATTGTGAATTTTCCTGCATCCAAGTCGTAATGTTGAAATCCGGCCCGAGGGTTTGCTCCAATTGTTGCCGCACTTCCGGCGCCTGATAGGGATCGTTGAGCATCACCATCAGGCCATGAACGGTGTCGTCGAGGTCGTAAAGGTCCTGCGCGTTTTCGAGCGAGGTGACGATGACGTTCGCATTGTAATCATAATAACCCACGTCAAAAATCCCGCGCACCTCGTAGTCGTCGGGCAACACGGCTTCCGCATTCGACTTGCCCTGCTGCTCCTTCATTTTTTTCAAATCGTCCGGCGAATAGATTGAAACGCGGTCGCCGACGGACAAATTCAGGCTTTGCGCGAAGGCGCTGCCGACGACCAAACCGCGTCCGCTTAAATCAAATTCGCCGTTGATGATGCTTTTGGGCAAAACGCTGACCGAACTTTCGCTGTCCGGGTCAACGCCGCGAATCCACGGCGCGCCGACGAGCGACGGTTCCTTGTTTGATGGTTGCGTTTCGAGCAGCACCTGGCCGAGCACGAAGGGCGCGATGCCGCGGACATTTTTGTTGGACGCGACGCGCTTCATCACGTCTTCATAATTATCCATCGTTCCGGCTCTTCCCGTTTTATCGAGCGCGAAAACCTTCAAGTGGGCGTTGAAGCCGAGGATTTTTGAGCGCAAGTCATGGTCAAATCCGCTCATGACGCTGATGACGATGATGAGCACGGCGACTCCGAGCGCGACGCCGATGACGGAAATGAGGGTGATGATGGAAACAAACGTCCGTTTGGGCCGCAGGTAACGTAGCGCGAGGAGCAGTTCAAACGGCAGTCGAGACATGGGCGGCAGGCTAAAGGCGAGGTTTGTTGGTGGCAATTTTAATTGCGCGGCACGAACGGGTTACCCCCGGGCGGGGCGGGGGCAAGTCGCGGCGCGAACGGTAAACTGACAAACAGATAAATCCAGCCGAGCACAAAGTGGGCACCAAAGACGAAACTAAACTGGACCAGATTAAGCGCGCCAAAATCATAAAAGAAAATCACCGCCGCCATCAGCAGTGCGCCCGGCATCAGCGCCGCGCCGGATAATTTCCAGCTTGCACAAAAATCCAGGTCGCGTCTGGTAAAATGGCCGGAAGCCCAGACCGGCAAACAATAAAGGGTTGCGAGCGCAGCCCAGCCCAGTAGCAAGCCGACCACAGTCGCGGCAGCGGCAACCAGCAAAATCTCCGCCGTCCACGCGCCCCACAGCGGTTCCAATTCCGTGCGATTAAACGAAATGATGAGGCCGGACGGATACTGAAATTCCGCGTAACCGAGCAGCGAAAAAACACGGATGGTTTCCCCGCCGAATTCAATCTGCACATCAGCGGTCGAGTGAATCTGGCCGCTGTGATTCGGGTCAATGTCGAATGCAAGGAATCTTCCTTCGGCGAGCAGTTGCGGCGAGTCGCCGGACAAGTCGAGCCGGCCGGAGCGGATTTCCCCGGCGGCGGGCAGATTGTGAATGGCCTTGCGCAGGGTTGGAAAACAGCCGTCGTAGAGAAACCAGGCGACGGACGCGGCAATGAGCAGCGCCACAATAAATTGCACGAGCAGCAGGCGGCTGAAAGGCGCGTGCGCGAAGGTCGCCACGCCACGGGGCGTCAGCGGTTCCCAGGCAGGGGCGGACGCAGTCATCAAAGCCATAGATTCAAACGGATCCAACACGGACTTTTGACCACAAACCATTCCGCCTTTCAAGAACCAACCCGCGTTTGATTTGTGGGCGAAGCCGTCAAGCCGTTTTTTCTTCCGGCGGCGGATTTTGATTCGGCGGCGGCGCGTGAATGACCGGCACCGGATAACGCAATTTCATCACGTCGTCCACGAGCACTTCGATGAAATACGTTCCGGCGGTTTTGAATTCAAGTTGCCCGAACACCGTTATATTCGTCGCGTGCAGCGCCGCATCCTTCAACGGAAACTTTACTTCGGCTTTGCGCAGCACCGTGGTCTGGTCCGGCGCAATCAGCCGGACGGTTTCGGTGAACTGGCCGATGCCCGCCGTCCAGCGGTTGAAGACGCAGAGCCGCCCGGCGACGACCGGCAGTTGGGGCACACGGATGAGGTTGATAACGCCGACAAGGAAGAAATTTCCATTAGCTTCCTGCCGGACTTCCTCGCACAGCAGCGAGGCTTGCAAATCGGGGAGAATTCGGGTGGGTTGCATAATGGTTAATTTTTATTTCATGATTGTTTTGTGGTTTGACAGATTTTTTGCGCGGCAAACCGCCGGGCGGCTTCCACGATATTTCCCATCAACATCGCAATGGTCATCGGGCCGACGCCGCCGGGATTCGGCGTGATTTTGCCGGCGACCTTTTGGACGGCGGCAAAATCCACGTCGCCGACCAATTTTCCGTTCAGGCGGTTGACGCCCACGTCAATCACGACCGCGCCCGTTTTGACCATGTCCGCTTTCACAAATTCCGCGACGCCCATCGCGGCGATCAAAATATCGGCACGTTGGCAATGTGCCTTGATGTCGCGCGTGGCGGAATGACAAATCGTCACCGTCGCGTTCGCGTGCCGGCCTTTTTGACAAAGCATGGCGGCGAGCGGCTTACCGACGATGTTACCGCGTCCGAGAATCACCACCTCCGCGCCGACGGTATTCACCTCCGAATGCGCGAGCAATTCACAGATGCCCGCCGGAGTGCATGGCCGAAACCCCGTCGGGTCGCCATGCATCAGTTTACCGACGTTCACCGGATGAAAACCATCCACATCCTTCTCCGGCATCACACTCGAATAAACCTTCGCCTCGGAAAAATCTCCCGGCAGCGGTGCTTGAACCAAAATTCCATGGAAACGCGGATCAACATTGAGATTCCCGACTAGTTCGAGCAATGTCCCTTCACCGCAATTTTCGGGCAAAACGCATGTTTCAGAAAAAATGCCGAGTTCCGCGCAGGCTTTTTCCTTGCGGCCGACATAAACTTTTGAGGCGGGATCTTCACCCACGCGCACAAAGGCGAGGCCGGGTTGGACCCCATCCTTTTTCAAGCCGTTGATGACGTGCGACAATCCGCCTTGAACTTTCGCGGCGATGGCACGGCCGTCAATGAGCATGCTTGATGGGGGTGAATTGGACGGCGTTTGTATCAATCACCTGAATGCTCTCAACCGTGAGCACCGGTGTGTCTTTCCAGCGTTCGTCGAGGGCCTCTTCGCCGGTGACGACAATCCGCATATTGTTGTAACGGCTCAAGTCGAGGTTCGTCTCGGTCGTGTAGAGATAGTCAATGGTCTGATAAGTATCCGGGTCAAAAAGTTTATAGGCGGTCGGGGCGACAATGCTGGCGACCGGGCCCACAACCCCTTCATGTGTGACCACACGAGTTGCCGGGGTTGTCTCAACCACCGGCGGCGGCGGAGCGGGGGCCATCTGCGGCGGCGCGGGAACCGGTGTGGTTGCCACCGGAGCCGGACTGGCTGCCACCGCTTCCTGCGTCAAATACATCGCGGCGACAAAGGCGTAGGCGTTCGGCGGCGGGTCAATTTGCATCCACTTGCCTTTGGTGGTGATTTCGGTCACTGACGTGCCGTGTTCGATGACGCCAAGCACACTGTAATTTTCACCCGGCCCGGCGCGCAAATTTAATTTCTTCGGCAAAACCGTTTTGCCCGATGCGTCAATAAAAGAGGCAAAAACCCAGACGTGAGTGTTCGCCGGCAAGGCGATTTTTGCCCATTGCGCCGGTTCACCGGCCTTATGCTTGTCCAGATTCATCTGGTCCAAAACCGTCACGGCGTCGCCCTGGTTGAGATGCGCGACAACCTCGCCCCGGAGGCCGGCCTGGCCGCGAACGTTGACGTTTTTCACGCCAACCGTCGCCGGACCGGGAACCAGCGTCACCGTCGGCTCGGTAATGGGCGCGCTTGCCACTGCGGCGGGCTTGCGGTGCCTATGCTTGACGTGCCTGGGTTTTGGTTGAACCGCCGGCGCGTTAGTATCAACAACCGCGGGTTCGGTCGCAGACATTGTATCCGTCGGCGAAGTGATTGGCGCGGGGATGGGCGGCAGCGTGTTCGTGTTGTCCTGCGCGATGGCGCTTGTTGCGAGCGTCGCGCCCAGCATCAACCAGCAATTCATTTTCATAATTCTAAAAGTAAAGTTCTTATCTCCGTCTCTGTCAATGTCCGCCAGCGACCTAATTTCAACTCGCCCAGTTTGATTTTTCCAATCTGCACGCGTTGCAACCGTTGCACCACTAAATTTTGCGATTCAAACAGCCGCCGCACCTCGCGGTTTTTGCCTTCGCTCAATTCCAACTCCACCACGCTCTTCGCCCGGCTGCTGCCCATGAGCCGCGCTTTTTCCGCCTTTAATTTTTCACCGCCGTGAAAAACACCACGCATGAACCGTGCCAGCATCTCCGGTTCCACGCGGCCTTCGACCGTCGCGATGTATTTTTTGCGGACGCCGTAGCGTGGATGCGTCAGGTGCAGGGCGAATTGTCCATCATTCGTCAGAAAAATCAATCCCTCCGTGTTAAAATCCAGACGCCCCACCGAATGGACGATTTGCCACTCTTTGGGGAGCAAATCGTAAATCGTCGGGCGACCCAGTTCATCCCGGTGCGAACACACGCAGCCGGGCGGCTTGTGCAGCGCGATGTAAAGCTTCCGTTTGGTGCGAATGGCTTTTCCGTCCACCGAAACTTCATCGTGGACTGGATCAACCTTTGTTCCGAGGAGGCGGATGATCTGGCCGTTGACGCGGACTTTGCCGTCCAAAATGATTTTCTCCGCCGCGCGGCGCGAAGCCACGCCTGCGTCCGCCAGGAATTTTTGAAGTCGAACCGGCAATGGGCTTACGCCTCCGGCTTGGTTTTGCGAAGACCCGTAATGCGGTCGCCGTCCTTCCACTGGCCGCGTTTCTTGAGAAGTTCGGTGCGCTCGAAACGCTTGAGGACATTGCGCTTGCCGCCGAGAGTGGACGCCGCGCGCAGACTGCGATGCTGTGACATAAATTATTTTGGTTAAAAGTTTTTGCCGCTTTCAAACGAAAAAGCGGACGCGGACTTTAACACAACCGTGTCAAAAGCCAATGGTTAATTTGGTTGCAGCTCAATACGCGAAGCACCAGCACTGCCGCCGATCAAAAAGAAATTTGTGACACGGGAAGACCTGGCGACAGTCTTTCAACGCAGCGCACGCGCGCTAACGCGGACAGGGGCAGTTGCGGCTTTGAAAAATGTTGGTTTCGGCAAAACGGCGGCTTACGAAGCACTTTCAGAGGGCGGACGTTTTTCCGATTTGGCTGGATTTTGCCCCGGACGGGATAATCGCTTGGGCGGATCGCTAACGGAAAATTGAAAATCCGTTGATTTTCTCTGCGCACACCTTTTTATTTGAATTCCGTTTCAATGTCCGTTATGGTTCCAATATGACAGCAACAGCCTTGATTGAAGAAATCAAGCACCTGCCGCCAAGCGAACAATCGCGCGTCATTCAATTTGCCGTTGAACTCGCTCGCACGCGCCGCCTTGCCGGAAGCGAACTATCCGCCCTCGCGCAGCGCATGGTTGAATCCGACGACCTTGCCGAAGTTGAAAAATTGAAATCCGCTCTGGCTCACGGCTTCTACGGCAATTAGGCATGTCCCGCATCCAGCGCAGCAATCTTCCGCGCCCGGTGTTTGCACATCTGCTCGACCGCATCAAATCCCGGAACATCTCCGCCGAACAATTAGGTTTGCTGGCCGAATGGCTCGACACCCGGCCAGAAGTGCCGGATGAAAAATGGTTCAAGAAATTTTCCGGCATGACCGTCTGCGGCGAGGGCGAACTCATCAAAACCTTTTTGCAGCCCGGACAAATCGCAACTGGCAAAGAATTAAATTGACCACAGTGCTAATCCTCCTTTTCTTGTTTGCCTTCATCAAGCATCCTGACTTTCTGAATTTTGCCCTCGCCTAACCCATCGGATTTAGACATAGGAATTCTACAAGGAGCCTTCGCCGGTGGGCGGCGGGAAGTTGCGGCCAAGCCTCGACTACGGAATCCAAGCCATGAAGCGTCTGGCCGATTTTTTGTGAGGCACTATCTGGATTTCCTAATGAATCAGATGTTTTTTGCAGGTTCAAACCCTGCAACGCGCCTGCAAACGGCGTGCTTTCAAATCCGGTTCAGCGGATAATGCCGGTCAATGAATTTGTAATCGCGGTCGTTCTCCAAAAAATTCACACCCTGCTGGATGATAACGGCGGAAATCAGGCAATCCATGGAATTTCGAATGGTCATCCCCTTGCGCCGCAGTTCGCGGTAAATGGTCGCGCCCAACTCAAACGTTGTCCGGTCGTCTTCCAGATAAATGAGATTCTCAAATTGCCGTTTGACGGCGACGAATTGTTTTTCATCGCGGACGCCCTGCAAAATTTCGGCCAGCACAAAGCCGCAACAGCAAATATCATCGCGGTTTTGAACGCACAATTCCAATTTCCCGGTCTGCGTTGTTTTCCTTCCGCCGAAAAAATCAATCCATACCGTCGAGTCAACCAGCAGTCTCATGGAATCCGGCTGCGGCGCATTGCGTCAAGATTCCCCGTCCAGCGAATCCTGCCTTTAAGCGAAAGCAGGCCGGTTTGCTTTTCGCGGCGGACCAATTCCCGCAACGCATGATGGACGAGTGCGCGACAGGTTTTGATGCCCGTGGCTTTCAATCCCTGCCGCACCAAGCCTTCATCCATGACGATGTTTGTCCGTTTAATCATATACACACAATATCAAACTTAAATGTGTATGCAAATAAAAATGGGAAGGCATTCGGCGTGGACGCCGAAGCACCTTGCGGACGGCCACCGGTCCCTACCATGAAATCAATGCACCTGAACGGTGCGGGGATGGGGGATGGGGTCCAGGAAATCGGGAATAAAAAAGCGGGAGCGCGCTGTCCCTGGAAAAGTGACTTGCAAATCCGTGGAGCAGGAAGAAAATCACGAAAAGGTCCACGCCGGTCGTGGGCAAAAAACCCAACGGGAAATCCCGGTTGAGAACCGGGAAGAGTTACCTGTCTCGAAGGAACAATCACCATAAAAAACAAACAAGGGAGAACCCAATGGCTAAAATAAAAATGATAAACGGCACAAAAGAACACAAGGTCGTATCAGAAAATGAGTGGCTCGCCGCCCGCAAAGCTCTGCTTGCGAAGGAGAAGAAGTTCAACCGATTGCGCGATCAGTTAAACCAACAACGACGGAATCTTCCGTGGGTAAAGGTGGATAAAGAATACATCTTCGACGGACCGAACGGCAACGAGACGCTGGCCGGACTGTTTGGCGGCAAGAGCCAGCTCATCGTCTATCATTTCATGTTCGGTCCGGGTTGGAAGGAAGGTTGTCCGCACTGCTCATTTTGGGTTGACCATTTCGAGGGCGCTCTGGTTCACCTGAACCAGCGGGACACCACTTTGGCAGTCATTTCCCGCGCTCCTTTGAAAGAAATCGCACCTTTCAAGAAGCGGATGGGATGGAAGTTCAAATGGCTCTCCTCGTTCAAAAGCGATTTCAACTTTGATTATCACGTGTCGTTCACGCCGGAAGAGATCAAAAGCGGGACGTTGTCCTACAATTACGGCAAAATCAAAATGAAGATTGATGAACTCCAGGGAACCAGCGCATTCTACAAAGACAAAAGTGGCGATATATTTCACACTTACTCGACCTACTCGCGCGGGATTGACCTGTTGAACACGACGTATAATTTTCTGGATCTGACCGCGAAGGGGCGCGATGAGAATCCTGATCGTACCCAAGACTGGGTGCGTTACCATGACCAATACAAGGACTGAGGCCGTCCGCCGCGCGCGCGCGTCGTTTTTTGTGCTCAGCGGATTGGTATTCGTTGTCAGTGCGTCAGCCACGATTTTTTTCCGTCGTTCAATGTCCGGCAGGATGGACATGCCGGGCGACTGGATGATGTCAATGATGTGGATGCGGATGTCAGGCCAAACCCGGACGGCATCCGCCGCGATGTTCCTGTTGATGTGGCTGGCCATGATGGTGGCAATGATGTTGCCAAGAACGCCAAGGCAAAACGAATTGAAATGGGACGTGGTGGAAGTCCTTGCGGACGGCCACCGGTCCCTACCATGAAATCAATGCGCCTAGCGGCACCAGGGATGGTGGATGGGGTCCAGGAAATCGGGAATCAAAAAACGGGAGCGCAGCAGTCCCACCAGACCAAACGCCGCAACCGCGCCTGACAAATCCATTTGACAGTTTCCCGTTTATTACCTACCGTTCGGTAAGTTTTTATGGTTCAGGCCGCGAACAATTCGGGAACGCGGCGGCAGATTTTGCGGGCGGCGCTGAAACATTTCGCCAACGCCGGCTACGCCGCCACGTCCGTCCAGCAGATCGTCGGCGACGCGAAAGTGTCCAAACCGGCGCTGTATTATCATTTCCGCGACAAGGCCGCGTTGTTCGAGGCGCTGGTCAACGAGGCGCACGACGGACGGTTTCGCGTGGTGCAGGAAGCCGCCGCCCGCGCGAAAGATTTTCCCGGGCAGTTGCGGGAAGTGCTCACGGCGTTGTTCGATTACTTTCACAGGAACCGCGAGCTGACGCGCATCGCGTTTTCGACGGCTTACGCCGCGCCGGGCGAATTGCCGCCCGGATTGAATCATCTTGAAAAATGCAAACGCAACCTGGAGTTCATCCACACGCTCATCCGGCGGGCGCAGGCGGCGGGCGAACTGGACGATCGTTTTGACAGCCGGGACCTGGCCTACGGTTTTTACGGACAGACCAATTTTTACATCACGGCGCATTTGCTGATGCCGGATTACCGGCTGAACCGTCGCGCGGCGGAACGCGTCGTGGAATTATTTTTAGCGGGCGCAGGCGCAAAGAAAAAAACGAGATCAAAAAAATCATGAAACGGAAAATATACATCGCGGCGGGAATCGTTGCGGCAATTTTAATCGGGCTGGCCGCAATCAAGGCATTGCAGATACACGCCATGATTGCCTTTGGCAAATCCTTTGTGCCACCGCCGGAAACAATTTCATCCGCCGTTGCGCACGAGGAAGAATGGCAGGACACGCTATCGGCGGTCGGCTCCATTGACCCGCAACACGGCTTGACGATGGCCTCGGAAGTCGCGGGCACAGTGGCGGAAATCGCGGTCGCGGACGGCACGGTGGTGGCAAAGGGGGACCTGCTTTTGCGGCTGGACACGTCGTCGGAAGAGGCGCAATTGCGCGAGGCCGAGGCGCAAACGGAATTGTCGCGGCTCAATGCCGAGCGGACGCGGCGGTTGCGCGCGGACAGCACCGTTTCCCAATCGGAACTGGACCAGGCGGAGGCGACGTTGAAACAGAACGAGGCCAACGCCGATTTCATCCGCGCGGCCATTGAAAAGAAAACCATCCGCGCGCCATTTGCCGGACGGCTGGGCATCTGGCTGGTGACCGTCGGCCAGTCGCTCGAAGCGCGCCAGTCCATCGTCCCGCTGCAATCGCTCACGCCGGTGTACGCGGATTTTTCGCTGCCGCAGCAAAATCTAGCGCAGTTGAAAACCGGACTGGCGGTGCAGGCGACCAGCGACGCCTATTCCGGCCAAAAATTTGACGGCCTATTGACGGCCATCAATCCCGCCCTGGATGCAGTGACGCGGAGCGTGACGCTGCGGGCGACATTTGAAAACACGAACCAATTGCTGCGGCCGGGAATGTTTGTGCGCGTGGAAGTGGTTTTGCCGGAAGAACGTCCAGCGCTGTCAATTCCGGCGACGGCGATTTTGAGCGCGCCGTATGGCGATTCGGTTTATGTGATCGAGCCGCAGACGAATCCGGCGGGCGGGCTGGTGGTGCAGCAGCAATTCATCCGCACGGGAGAGTCGCACGGTGATTTCGTGAGCGTGCTGGCCGGGTTGAAACCCGGCGACCGCGTCGTGAGCGCGGGATTGTTCAAACTTCGCAACGGCATGGCCGTGACGGTGAATAATGAAATCGCGCCCAAACCGAGCATGACGCCGAACCCGCCGAACGGCTGATTTTAATTCCAGGGGGCATGAAATCCTTCACCGACTTATTTATCCGGCGGCCCGTGCTGGCCGTGGTGGTGAACCTCGTGATTCTCATCGCGGGTTTCCAAGCCATCCGCTCGCTGAATGTCCGCCAGTATCCGCTCAGCGAAAATGCGACCATCACGGTCACGACGGTCTATGTCGGCGCGAGCGCGGAACTGGTGCGCGGCTTTGTCACGCAGCCGCTTGAACGCGCCATCGCCGCCGCCGACGGCATTGATTATCTCGAATCGAGCAGCGCGCTCGGCCTGTCCACCATCACCGCGCACCTGCGGCTGAATTACGATTCCAAAAAAGCGATCGCGGAAATCAACGCCAAAGTCAATCAAGTGCGCAACGACCTGCCGCCGGAAGCCGAAGTTCCGACCATCAGCATCGAAACCGCTGATTCGCAATTTGCGTCGGCCTACCTGAGTTTTTCGTCCGACGTGCTTCAGGCGAATCAAATCACCGATTACCTCACGCGCAACGTGCAGCCGCGCCTGACCGCGCTCGAAGGCGTGCAGCGCGCGGACATTCTCGGGGGACGCACGTTTGCGATGCGCATCTGGCTCAAACCGGACCGGCTGGCAGCCTACAACATCAGTCCGAACGAGATTCGCGGGGTGCTGGCGGCGAACAATTTTCTTTCGGCCATCGGCCGCACCAAAGGTTCACTCGTGCAGGTGAACCTGACGGCCAACACGGATTTGCGCTCGGTCGAAGAATTCAAAAACCTCGTTGTCCGCCGCAACGGCGACCAGCTGGTGCGGTTGAGTGACGTGGCCGAAGTGGTGCTCGGCGCGGAAGATTATGACAGCGAAGTGCGTTTCAGCGGCGAACGCGCGGTGTTCATGGGCATCTGGGTTTTGCCCAACGCCAACTCGCTCGACGTCATCAAAAGCGTGCGCAAGGAAATGGAATCCATCCAGAAAGATTTGCCGACCGGCCTCAACGCGCGCGTGGCCTACGACGCAACCAAATACATCAACGCGGCCATTCACGAAGTTTTGAAGACACTGATCGTGACATTGATGATCGTGTCGGTCGTCATTTTTTTGTTTCTCGGCTCGCTGCGGTCGGTGCTGGTTCCGCTGGTCGCGATTCCGATGTCGCTCATCGGCGCGGTGTTTTTGATGCAGATTTTCGGCTTCACGCTAAACCTGCTGACGCTGCTGGCGATTGTCCTGGCCGTCGGGCTGGTGGTGGACGACGCGATTGTGATTGTGGAAAACGTGGAACGCCACATCCGTGAAGGGCTGACGCCGTTGAACGCAGCCCTGGTCGGCGCACGCGAACTGGTCAGCCCGATCATCGCGATGACAATCACGCTGGCGGCGGTGTATGCGCCCATCGCGTTTCAAGGCGGTTTGACCGGCTCGCTATTCCGTGAATTCGCGCTGACGCTCGCGGGCGCGGTTTTCATTTCCGGCATCGTCGCGCTCACGTTGTCGCCGGTGATGGCATCAAAATTATTGAATCACGAACGCGAGGAACATGGACTGGTCGGACGCATCAATCGCGATTTCGACCGGTTGCGGAAATTTTACGGCCGCGTGCTGGGCATCACCCTATCGGCGCGACCGGCGGTTTATGTATTATGGATCGCGTTGAGTTTGCTGACGTTACCGATGTTTCTGATGTCGCCCAGCGAACTCGCGCCGGCGGAAGATCAAGGCGTGATTTTTGGCGTCGTGGACACGCCGCCCGACGCGACGATCGAGCAGGTTTCCTATTACGCAGACGCGGCGGGCGGGGAATACAAAAAAATTCCGGAGATGGAACAGTCGTTTCAACTCACCATGCCCGACAGCGGTTTCAGCGGCATGGTGCTCAAGCCGTGGGGCGAGCGAAAACGGACCGTCTTCCAAATCCAGCCGGAAGCGCAGGCGATGGTGAATCAGGTTCCCGGTATCCGGCTGCTCATGGTCACGCCGCCAGCCCTGCCCGGCGGCGGACAATTTCCCATCGAGTTCGTTCTCTCCTCGACCGCCGAGCCGGAACAGATTTTGAACTACGCGCAACAATTGGAACAGGAATGCGAGACCAACGGGATGTTCGCTTTTCCGCCAATCCTTGACACGAAATTGGATCAGCCGGAAGAGGAACTGGTCATTGACCGCGACAAGGTAGCCGCGCTCGGCCTGAACATGCAGACGGTCGGCGCAGATTTGGGCGCGCTCGTTGGCGGCAATTACGTGAACCGGTTTGATTTTGCCGGGCGCAGCTACAAGGTGATTCCACAACTCCAGCGCGGCGCGCGGCTGACCGCCGACCAACTGGAAGACGCTTATGTCCGGGGACCGGGCAGCCAGTTGATTCCCGTCAGCACGTTTGCGAATCTGGAAAAGCACACCACGCCGCGCGCGCTCAACCGGTTTCAACAATTAAATTCCGTCAAAATCAGCGGCGTTGCGGTGGTGCCGTCGGATACGGCGCTGAAATTTCTGGAAACGGAATGCGCGCGGATTTTGCCGGAGGGTTACAAGATTGATTACACCGGCGAGTCGCGCCAGTTGCGGACGGAAGGCAATAAATTCCTGCCCGCGTTTCTGCTCGCCATTGTTCTGATTTTCCTCGTGCTCGCGGCGCAGTTCAACAGCTTTCGTGATCCGTTCATCATTTTGATCGGCTCGGTGCCGCTGGCGATGTTCGGCGCGCTGATTTTCTGTTTCCTGAAAATGCCAAATCCGAATCTGCCATTCTGGACGAATGGCTGGACGACGACACTGAACATTTATTCGCAGGTCGGGCTCGTCACGCTTGTCGGCCTGATTTCCAAAAACGGCATCCTGATCGTCCAGTTCGCCAATGAACTGCAACGGCAGGGGCGGAACAAACTCGACGCAATCCGTGAAGCCGCGCTGTTGCGGCTGCGGCCGGTGTTGATGACCAGCGTGGCCACCATCGCCGGAAATTTTCCGCTCACGCTCGTCACGGGCGCGGGCGCGGCGGCGCGCAATTCCATTGGCATCGTGCTCGTTGCCGGCATGGTCATCGGCACGTTCTTTACCCTGCTGGTGATTCCGTCCATCTACGTTTTAATTGCCAAAGACCACGGCGGGGAGGTTTCCGGACCCGCCCAAAAGAATAATCCGTCATGAATGAAAATCCAAATCCGCCAGAGCCGCCCGTTGCAAACGGAAACGGCAAACGGCTGGCAAAACTGAATACGCCGTTTTTCATCTGGCCCGCCGCCGTTGCGCTCGCGGTACTTTTGTTTGTCGGGCTGGATTATTTTGCCGACGCGCTGACGCATGAATCCACCGACGACGCCTTTATCACCGGACACATCGTTTCCATCGCGCCCCGGATTGATGGACAGGTTTCCGCCGTTCACGTCCTGGACAACCAAATGGTTCACTCGAATGATTTACTGGTGGAAATTGATCCGGAGGATTACGCGATTGCCGTCGCGCAAAAACAAGCCGCCGCCGAATCACAAGAGGCGAACGTCAGGACGGTGTTCGCAGCGGATGAGTTGATGCGCAAAAAAGTCACGACCGCCGAGGCCAGCGCCCGCAAAGCCCAGGCCGACGTGGACGCGAGCGCGGCCAGCGCGAAACTCACGGCGACGAATTTCGAGCGCACGAAATCCCTGCTGAAAGACAAGACGATTTCGCAACAGGAATTTGACGCCGCGCAGGCGGCAAACCAATCGGCGCAGGCCGATTTGGTGTCCGCGCAGGAAAACGCGGCGGTCGAAGTTTCCAAAGTGGACGAAGCCGGATCGCAACTGGCAGCGGCGGAAGCCGAAGCCGGCCTGGCTGCTTCACAATGGCGGGAATCACAGACGAACGTTGTGGCGGCCAAACTGAATCTATCCTACACGAAAATTTTCGCGCCGGGCGACGGACGCGTGACGCGCAAGCAGGTTGAAGCCGGGGATTATCTGCAAACCGGCCAGACCATCATGTCCATCGTACCGGTGGATGTCTGGGTCGTGGCCAATTTCAAGGAATCGCAGTTGAGAAAAATGAAGCCCGGCCAGCCGGTGCGCGTAGAAATTGACGCGCTCGGCGGCAGGAAATTCCGCGCGCACGTGGACAGCGTGCAGGCGGGCAGCGGCGCGGCATTCAGCCTGTTGCCACCGGAAAACGCGACGGGTAATTTCGTGAAAGTCGTCCAACGCGTGCCGGTGAAAATTATTTTTGATGAACCGCTGCCCGCCGACCACACGATTGGCCCCGGGCTTTCGGTGACGCCGAGCGTGCAAGTCAGTTCCTTCAGTTTGCCGGACTGGGTCATCGGCCTGCTTGCGGTGATTCTGGCAATCGCGGCGGTCCTTGGTTTTAAAAAATTTCTGAACCGGAAAAGGGAGGCGTAAAAAATCATGGCTGACGCATTCCAACCGGAATGGCATCCGCGCCACAATCCGTGGCTAATCACCCTCAGCGTGATGACGGCGGTTTTCATGGAAGTGCTCGACACGTCCATCGCCAACATTGCGCTGCCGCACATCGCGGGCAGTTTGTCGGCGACGCCGGAGGAGGCGACGTGGGTGCTGACGAGTTACCTTGTCTCCAACGCAATCATCCTGCCGATGACCGGCTGGCTGGGAAATTATTTTGGCCGCAAGCGCGTTTTTATTTCGTGCATTGTGATGTTCACGATTGCCTCGGCGTTATGCGGGCTGGCGTGGAGTCTGCCGACGCTGATTCTCGCGCGCATTTTGCAGGGGGCGGGCGGCGGGGCGATGGTCCCCATCGCGCAGGCAATCATGCTCGAAAGTTTTCCACCGAATAAACGCGGCGCGGCGATGGCGGTGTTCGCGCAAGGCGTGGTGGTGGCACCGATTCTGGGGCCAACCATCGGCGGCTGGATCACGGACAGTTATTCCTGGCGCTGGATTTTTTACATCAATCTGCCGGTGGGCATTCTCGCGATGCTCGTGGCGCAATGGGCGGTCGAAGACCCGCCTTACATCAAGCGCAACAAGGCGGCGGCGATTGATTTCATCGGGTTCGGACTGCTGGCAGTCTGGCTGGCGACGTTGCAAATCGTCCTCGACAAAGGTCAGGAGGTGGATTGGTTCGGCGCTAACTGGGTTTGCTGGTTCACGACAATTTCCGTCGCGGCGTTCATCGGCTTCATCGCGTGGGAATTTTCCATC
Organism: Verrucomicrobiota bacterium; assembly: GCA_050015635.1. Lineage (GTDB taxonomy): Bacteria > Verrucomicrobiota > Verrucomicrobiia > Limisphaerales > UBA11358 > UBA11358. The sequence goes on along the minus strand of JBEKBA010000002.1, from coordinate 17,857 downwards.
GAGCATCCATTGGTGGATTTGCGCGTTTTCAAAAACCGCAATTTCACCGTCGGCCTCATCCTGATGACATCACTCGCCGCGATTCTTTACGGCACGACGGCGCAACTGCCGCTCTTTTTACAGACGCTGATGGGCTATCCGGCACTGCAAAGCGGTTACGCGATGAGTCCGCGCGGCATCGCGGCGTTTTTCACGACGTGGTGCGTCGGGCGGCTCGTCGGAAAAATCCGGCTGCGCTGGATGCTGGGCTTTGGCTTTTTCACGCTGGCGGTATCGTCGTTCATGTTGAGCGACATCAACCTGCAAGTCGGCATGGCGAGCGTCATCTGGCCGAGTGTCATCAACGGCATCTCCATCAGTTTTATTTTTGTGCCGCTGACAACGGCAACGATGAGCCAGTTGGGACAACAGCAAATCGGCAACGCCAGCGGTCTTTACAATCTCATGCGCAATCTCGGCGGCAGCATCGGCATCGCGTTTATGACCACGATGCTCGCGCGCGGCGCGCAGGTGCATCAAGCCTACATGGTTGGACATCTGACGCCGACCGACCCGGCGTTCACACAGCGGCTCGCGACCACACAACACGCGCTGGCGCAACATACCAACCCCGCCAACGCGACGACGCAGGCTTACGCAGCCATTTACAACGTCCTCGACCAACAGGCACACCTATGGGCGTTCGTGGACAATTTTTATATCTTCGGCCTGATTGCGCTCGGCGGCATCCCGCTGATTTTTCTATTCAAACGAATCAAAACCGCGCAAAAACCCGTTGCCGCAACGCATTGAATTCACGGTCACCAGCATTGAAAAATGCCGTTACAGGGATTCTTATTCATTGCTTGAACATGGGGGCAATTTCTGTTAAAAAGGTGGCTATTCCAATATGTTTCGCTACAAAACGAACAAAGACGAAAAAGAGCCCCACCGTTTTTACCTGTTGCCGGGCTTGGGAGGAAAAGCCTGGCGGCGCAAGCAGAATTTCATTCTCGGATGGACGGTCATCGCCGCGTTGGCGGCGTCGGCCATTTTGAGCGCGTTATTGTATTGGTTCGATCACAGACCCTTCTGACATCCAGTGATGGTACAGTTTGAATCCAGCGCGCTTGACCCTCCGCCGGTTGTTGCTAGCATTCAAAAATTGATGCGATTCTTCCGTTTCATCCTGATTCTGGTGGTTTTGCTTTGCCCCGGCGCGCCGGTACGCGCGGAAATGGCCGATGGCATCAATGCCATCGTCAACGACACGGTCATCACCTACGCGCAAGTTGCGGAATTCACCGAACCGGAGATTGACGCGTTGCGGGGCGAATACGCCGACCAGCCGGACGTGTTCCAGCAAAAACTCGGCGAGTTGCTCAACGACGGCCTTGAGCAACTGATTGAACGCCAGTTGATTCTGCATGATTTCGACGTCGAAGGTTATAAATTGCCCGACAGCGTCCTTGATGACTGGGTGCAGGACAGCATTCGCAAGCGATTTGGCGACCGCATCACGTTGATCAAGACCCTGCAAGCACAGGGCATCACGCTCGAACAGTATCGCGAACAGATACGCGATCAAAACATTGTGACGTTTATGCGTTCCAAAAAAGTCTCGCAGGAAATCATCGTCTCACCCTACAAAATTGAAAATTATTACCTCGCGCATCAGGACGACTTCAAACTCGAGGACGAAATCAAACTCCGCATGATCATCCTCAACAAAGCCTCCCCGGACGACATGGACGCGCGCCGCATGGCCAATGAAATTCTGGATCAAATCAAACAAGGCGCGACCTTTCCGGAAATGGCGTCGCTTTATTCGCAAGGCTCGCAACGCAGCCAGGGTGGTGATTGGGGCTGGGTCGAACGCTCCGTGCTCCGCAAAGAACTTGCCGATACCGCCTTCAAACTCAAACCGGGCAAAATCAGCGATGTGATTGAAACGCCCGAAGCCTGTTACCTCATGCTCGTCGAACAAGAGCGTTCCGCCCACGTCAAGCCGCTCAATGACGTGCGTGATGAAATCGAAGCCACCCTCCGGGCGCAGGAGCAAAAACTACTTGAACAGCAGTGGATCGATTCGTTGAAGAAAAAAAACTACATCCGCATCATCCCATGACCCGATGGGTCGGGATTTCCCTCGGCGATGTCACCGGCATCAGCCCTGAAGTCGTGCTCAAGGCCCTTGCCGCCGAAGCCGCGAATGACGGAACGCGCTACCTATTGATCGGCGACACGGATTCCATCGATCAACTCAACCAAAAACTCGGACTCAAACTTCCGCTGAAAAAATTCTCCAGTTACGCCGATGCCGGCCGATTCTTCGTCACCAATCCATTTGGCGAACCCTTTCCGGAAAATCCGACCGCCGGTTCGCCAATCGCCGCGCGTGCTTCAATCGCGTGGCTGCGCGATGGCGCGGAACGCTGCCTGAGCCGCGAACTCGACGCGCTGGTCACCGCGCCCGTCAACAAGGAATCCATCAACCGCGCCGGACAGAAATTTGTCGGCCAGACCGAATTTCTTTCCGGACTGGCGAACACAAATCGCACCGCGATGATGCTGCTCGGTCACGACAAACACGGACACTGGCTGCGCGTGGCACTGGCCACGATCCATATTCCGCTGAAAACCGTTGCTGAAAAACTTACGCCGGGGAAAATCACGCTTGCCATCGAACTTGCCGCGCAAGCGTGCCGCGATTTGCAATTGCCGCGAGCACGGGTCGCCGTTTGCGGTTTGAATCCGCACGCGGGCGAAGGCGGTGAATTCGGCGACGAAGAAATCAAAGTCATCACGCCGACGATTCTCGCCGCACAAAAACGCGGACGCGATGTCGTCGGGCCGCTGAGCGGCGACACGGTTTTTCATTACGCCCTGCGCGGAGATTTTGACGCCGTCGTTGCGATGTATCACGATCAGGGACTTGCGCCGCTGAAAGCCGTGGCGTTTGACACCGGAGTGAACTGGACGCTCGGCCTGCCGTTCATCCGCACCTCGCCCGACCACGGCACGGCTTACGACATTGCGGGAAAAGGCATTGCCGATCCATCGAGCATGATTTCGGCAATCCGACTGGCGAAACAACTGGCAGAAAATAAAAGTTAGAGCATTTCCGTCAATGCTCTAAGCGCCGATCAATTCGCGGACTTTTGTCCGGATATCGCCGTTTTTCATCAACGATTCGCCAACCAAAACCGCTTTCGCGCCGCATTGTTTCAATCGTTCCATGTCTGCGCGAGTGTGAATGCCACTTTCAGCAACGAGGATTTTACTTTGCAAATTATCCGCGCCCATTTTTTTTGCCAGCTTTTCCGTCGTCGCCAAATCCACCTTGAAATTTGTCAGATCGCGGTTGTTCACGCCGATAAGTTCCGCGCCGATCTTCAACGCGCGTTCCAATTCCGCTTCGTCGTGAACTTCAACCAAAACCGCGAGCCCGGCTTCGATGGCAAGCGAATGGAATTTCGCGAGTTGTCCGTCATTCAAAATCGCGGTGATGAGCAGAATCGCATCCGCGCCCCATTCGATCGCTTCAAGGATTTGCCGTTCATCAATGATGAAGTCCTTGCGCAGCAACGGCAATTTCACGGCGGCGCGGATTTGCCGGAGATAATCGAGCGAACCCTGAAAAAACTTTTCGTCGGTCAGAACGGAAAGACAACCCGCGCCCGCCGCCTCGAATTCCCTGGCGATGCGAACCGGGTTAAAATCTTCGCAAATCACGCCCGCCGACGGCGACGCCTTTTTGACCTCGGCAATCAACGCAATGTCACCGTGCCGCGGTTTGCGCAAGGCGGCAAGAAAATCACGTCGTTCGCCGTGTTCGAGCAACGCATCGCGCAAATCACCCGCCGCAATCAAGCGCGCGGGCAATTTCGCAACTTCAAGTTTTTTTTGTTCAACGATTTTATCGAGAATGTTCACAGTTTTTTTTGAACCGCCAGGAAACTCCTTACCTATAATTCAAAATCATGGCGTTCTTCGCATCCCAGCGGCTAATTATGTTCTTCTTCATCCTTCACGCCCTGCATCCGTTTGGTCGGGCAACCAGCGCGCAACCAGCCGTTCACGAACGCATCCAAATCGCCGTCCATCACGGCTTGAACGTTGCTTGTTTCGACGCCGGTGCGCAAATCCTTCACCATGCGATACGGCTGGAAAACGTAGCTGCGAATCTGGTTGCCCCACGACACGCTGCCTTTCTCGCCGTAAAACCGTTCCATCTCCGCCTTCGCCGCGTCAAGGCGTTGCGCGTAAATTCTTGAAAGCAAAAGTTTCATCGCCGTCGCCCGGTTTTGGTGTTGCGACCGCTGGGTTTGCGACGCGACGACGAGGCCGGTCGGAAGGTGCGTGATACGCACGGCGGTTTCAACTTTGTTCACGTTCTGCCCGCCTTTACCGCCGGAACGAAATGTGTCCACCTGAAATTCGTTCGGCGGAATGACAATTTCAGAATCGTTCTCCTCAATTTCCGCTATCGTGTCCACGCTGGCGAAACTGGTGTGGCGACGCTTGTTTGAATCGAACGGCGAAATGCGCACGAGCCGGTGCACGCCGCGTTCGGCCTTGCAAAAGCCGTAGGCGTTTTCGCCGGTGATGAGCAGCGTCGCGCTCTTGATGCCCGCGCCTTCGCCCGGCAGCGCGTCAGTGACTTCCACTTCCCAGCCGCGCGATTCCGCCCACCGCTGATACATCCGCAGGAGCATATTCGCCCAATCGCACGCCTCCGTGCCGCCCGCGCCGGAGTTGATGGTCAGGATGCAATTCTTCCGGTCGTGCGGGCCGCTCAAAAAAACCTTCAGTTCCAGCGCGTCGAGTTCCTTGAGAAAATTCGCGACGTCGCGTTCCAACTCCTGAAAAATTTTCGGCCGGGCATCGGCAGGTTCGGCCTCGCCGAGTTCGACCATGACTCGAAAATCGTCCAGATGTTTCTCCGCCTGAAGCAGCGGCTCGATTTTGTTGCGGAGCGAACTGACCTCTTCCATCAGCGCCTGCGCCTTTTCGCGATTGTTCCAGAAATTGTCGGCGGCCATCAGGGCGCTGATTTCGCCCAACCGTTTTTGGGTGGCGGGAACGTCAAAGAAACCTCCGCAAATGCGCGAGTTTGTCGGTGGCGGTCGTCAATTGGACGGAAATGGGTTCAAACATCAGCGTAGAATATAGAAGTCCGGATTCAGAAGCCAGAAAGGAAAATTAGAGCATTTCCATCAATTCTGCCAATGCTCTAAAGCTCGTCCTCGCGTTCGGCGTAAAATAGCTGGAACGCGCGGTCGTAGTCGGCCTCCGGCACAAAAACCTTTGCCAGCCGGCTCAAATCGCCGTCGTCCGGCAAGTCGGGATCAACAAAGTTTTGAGTGGCGGCAATGCCGTGCTTTTCCAGCATGACGACGAGCATCTCGGCATTCACGACCGGGCCGGTGTAAAAAAGTTTCACGGAATCGCGAGGCGATTAGGGGCGAAACGGGTTTGCTGAAGCGCGTTTTGAAGGCCTTTTGTGGTGACTTCTTGAACCGAGCCGTCGCCCAAGAGAATATTACCAGCAAACTTATGCCGCGCAGCCGTCCAAGAAATTGAAACATTTGTTGAAAGTTCCAACAAGCCGGATTTTACGGGAACGCCATCTACGGCGAAGTTGTCGTCGCCAGAAAGAAACGTTTGTGGAGAGGTATCAACCGCGTCCAAACCAACGAAATAGCTGATTTTGCTGTTGTTGAAATCGGTTGTGAAATTAGTGGCAGCCACCCGGTTCGCATCTGCTGGACAAACCAAAATTTCAGGCGTACTCAACTCGTTGGACATCACTTGAAAATTAGCAAAAACATCTCCAGTAGAAATCAATTCCATTGCGCCACCATTCGTTACAGAGGTTTGCATTGGATATTTACCGTTGTGGTCGCCAGCCCAAATTCGATAAGCAACGCCGATTTGTTTGAGATTGCTCACGCAATTGATTCGCAGGGCCTTTTTGTCGTTGTCGTCTGTTGCAGACAAAAAAACCGCCGCAAGAACGGCCAAAATTGCTATTACCACCAACACTTCAACCAACGTCAGCGCCCGGTTTCTTTGATTTGAAAGGCGCGGTTTCATGGCCGCGACGGAGGTTATTTATGCGGGCTGGCCAGCGAAAGCGCGTAAAGCAGGAGGGCAATAATCACGAGAATGACGATGCCAAAGCCGATCCAAAAATAAATGCCAAACTTGTTTTTCTTCTTTGAAAACGCCTGGTTGGTGTCGAATCCCAGCGGACGACCGCCGCTTTCCAAATCGCTCAAGCTGACGCCGCGCGGCATGACCATCGTGGATTCGACCGTTTTTTTGGCGGGAGCAGGCAGCGCGCCTTCGGCTTCCAATTTTAATTCGATTTGCCCCAGCCGCAAGGTCTGGCCGGGTTTCAAAACACTTTCGGTGATTTTTTCGCCGTTGACGTAGGAGCCGTTGGTCGAATTCAAATCCTTGATCACGATGTCGCTGCCGCGAAAATGCACCTCGCAGTGATGGCTGGAAACGGACGGGTCGGCTATCTGGAACGTGTTATCTTCCACGCGGCCGATCGTGGTGCGATCCACGTTGAGTTCGTGCGCGCGACCCGTCATGCCCTGGTTCAGGATAACAAGTTTGACCATAAATTTACGGTAAAACGATTATGGTCACGACGCGCTTCAAGTCAAACGGAAATCGAGAAACAAAATTTCAACCGCGCCTTTCAATCCGCGCGCGAAAGTCGGCGAACAACGGCGTCGAATCGTGCGGGCCGGGCGATGCTTCGGGATGATATTGCACGCAAAAAACCGGTTTCGTTTTGTGGCTCATGCCCTCAACCGTCCGGTCGTTGAGATTGATGCGGGTCACCGCAACATCCGACGGCAGGGTTTTTGGATCAACGGCATAGCCATGATTTTGCGAAGTGATTTCAACCCTGCCGGATTCCAAATCCTTTACCGGCTGATTGCCCCCGCGATGGCCAAATTTTAATTTGAAGGTTTTTCCGCCGAACGCCTGACCGAGAATCTGATGGCCGAGACAAATGCCAAAAATTGGAATGCCCGTGTCCACGAGTACCTTGACTTCGCGCACAATATAATCAAGCGCCGCCGGATCGCCGGGGCCGTTTGAGAGAAAAATTCCCGCGGGCTTGTGTTTGAGCGCATCGGTGGCGGAAGCAGTCGCCGGCAAAACCCGCGTTGCAAAACCGTGCTGCCGCAACCGGCGCAAGATGTTGTATTTCATTCCGTAATCAAACGCGACAATGGGAATATCGGCGGGCGGCAACGGCTTGCGCGCGTCGCGCGCGCCGGTATTTTTTGTTCCGCGAACCAAATCAAAGGCCGCGCTCTGCTCGTCCTTTTCGTCCCAGTTAAAAGCACTTTGGTGCGTGACTTCCCTGACGTAATCCACGCCGGCGAGACCGGGCCAGTTTTTCGCGCAGGAAACGGCTTCGGCGTCCGCAATTTCTTCCGGCGAAATAAATCCGTTCAACGCGCCGCGCACGCGGAGTTTTTTTGTGAGTGCGCGCGTGTCAATTCCCTGAATGCCAGGAATGCCATTTTTCTCCAGATATTCCGCGAGTGAACAATCCGCGCGCCAGTTGCTTACGACCGGCGACAGTTCACGGATGACAAAACCGGCGGCGTGCGGCCGCCACGATTCCACATCCACCGCGTTCACGCCGTAATTGCCGATGAGCGGATACGTCATCGTGATGATCTGGCCTTTGTAGGACGGGTCGGTGAGGATTTCCTGGTAGCCGGTCATCGAGGTATTGAAACAGACTTCGCCACACGCGGAGGCGCGCGCACCAAAACCTTGGCCGTGAAAAACCGAGCCGTCTTCGAGGGCGAGAATGGCTTTTGTTAAATTCATTGCGGCTGCGCGATGCTAAAGTTGCGCGACCACGGGTCAAGTTTTTAACAAAAAAACGCGGCAGAAACTTGGCGCGCCCGGCGTAACCGAACGAAAAGATTGAAAAGGGTTAAAAAAACATACTGAAAAGGGTTGGAGGCTGCTCAATTTCCCCGCCGCAGCCCCACTGCAGCCCCATTGCAGAAGGGTTGCAGCACCGCTGCAGCCGGGCTGCATTACCCCCGCTCCTGATCCCCGGCCTATTCCGTTGATACCGGCAGGTAAAATTATCTGGATGAGATTGCCCGATGTAAGGCCAGCTTTGCGATTAGCGCTGGAGGGCCGTCCTTGAAACTGTAATAATATACCTGTTACAACAAATGAAGCATCATTTAGAAAGTAAATTGAAGCTTGTTCCTGTCACCAGTCGTTTCCGAACCGCAGCCACATTTTTGTCGTTTTCCTCATCTGGAAATAACTCATCTGCCCGCAAATATTGTGCCTCTGCATTCGTAATGTCGCCCATCGCCAAATAGACATACCCAAGGTAAGTATGCCCGTAATCGTAATTTGGCTCGCGGTAAACTAATGACTGCGCCATAGACAAAGCCTTTGGAAAATCCTGCCGACTCATTTCTGTCCTAACCCGTTCCCAAGAGTCTGCTTGAGAGGAATCCTGTCTAATTCCATAATAGAAACTGGGCACTAGACTCACAATAATGAAAATACAAAACACTTTAAATAAGCGCCTGATTCTACGAAGTTCTGTCAGTATCTCTTGATTGATCTCGTCGTTCATATATTTCCGCGCAGGCGGCTCGGATACCCGCCCGATGTTGTCTTTCGAGCGCGGCGCTGGCTTTTTTTCAATTCATCAGGCTGCGACCAACTCATTTTGTCCGGTCCAAACTTTTTTGCCGCCGACGATGGTCGCCGCAGCTTTGCCTTTGAGTTTCCAGCCGGAGAACGGACTGTTTTTTGATTTGCTGGCGCTTTCTTCCGCGCGGAAAACCCATTCCACATCGGGATCAAAAACCGTCACATCCGCGTCCGCTCCGATACTCAACGTGCCTTTGTTCAAGTTCAACAACCGCGCCGGATTAATGGTGAATTTCGCAAGCAAATCCGCAAGCTCAATGCGTTTCGTGCAAACCAGTTGCATGAGCGAGAGCGCGAGTTCGGTTTCGAGGCCGGTGATGCCAAACGGCGCGTAATCAAACTCGGCTTCCTTTTCATAATCACAGTGCGGCGCGTGGTCGCTGCACAAAATCTCAATCGTGCCATCGGCCAGACCTTCAAGAATCGCCTCGCGGTCGCGCGCGGAACGCAGCGGCGGATTCATTTTGAAATTCGTGTCGTAAGCCGGCCATTCGGGAAGTCCGCCGTTTTGAGATTTCGCCAAAAATTTTCCGTCGTCGCCCCAGAATTTTTCGCTTCCGGAAACCGCCGCGTCGGTCAAGGTGAAATGATGCGGACACGCTTCGCCGGAGATCGGCACGCCGCGCTTTTTTGCTTCACGCAACAGTGCGACACTGCCCGCCGCGCTCAAGTGCTGGCAGTGGATTCTTGCGCCCGTAAGTTCAGCCAGCAAAATGTTCCGCGCGACGATCATCTCCTCACCCGCCGATGGCCAGCCGCTCAAACCGAGCGCGACGCTCCAATAACCTTCGTGCATGACGCCGTCGGTCACAAGCGAGTAATCCTGGCAATGATCGAAAACCGGCAGGTCGAACATCTTCGCGTATTCGCAGGCGCGGCGCATGAGTTCATTGTTCTGCACGCAATGGCCGTCGTCGGTGACGGCGACGACTCCGGCCTTTTTGAGCGAACCAATCGGCGCGAGTTCTTCGCCCGCGATGTTTTTGGTGATCGCGCCCGCGACAAAAACATTCACAACCCCTTCTTGCGCGGCGCGTTCGTGGATGAGCGCGACGGTTCCAGCATTGTCAACCGCCGGGGAGGTGTTCGGCATGCAAACGACCGACGTAAAGCCACCGCGCGCGGCGGCGGCCGTTCCGGTGGCGAGATTTTCCTTGGCGACCTGGCCGGGTTCACGCAAATGGACGTGCAGATCAATCAGGCCGGGACAAATAATTTTTCCCCCGGCATCGAACCGCTCGATTTCCTCTGGCGCGGAAAGGTTTTGGCCGAGGGCGGAAATTTTTCCGTCAATGATAAGCAGGTCGGCGGAAGAATCGAAATGATTTGCGGGATCAATCACCCGGCCGCCGGTCAGAAGCAGCGAATTCACGGAATGAGTTTATCTTGCCATGATTGACAAGGCAAGCGCGGACGGTATGATTCGCACGCCGGAAAAAGCGGGCGTAGCTCAATGGTAGAGCGCCAGTCTTCCAAACTGGTTACGAGGGTTCGATTCCCTTCGCCCGCTCCATTCAGCTTCAACAACTTGCACAGTTGTGCAGGAAGAGTGCAGGAGAATTGAAGAATTTTCAAATTATTTTTGCCTGAAAATGGCGGGCAAATTTGCGCCCAGCAAAGGCAAAGTTATCGAAGACAAAATTCCGCGTGAATTTTTATTTCACCACTGCGAGAAGAATTTGAGCGGCGCGGGCAGGCAGACTTGGGGTAGAAGGGCGTCTGCGTTGCGTGGAATTATTGCAGGTGCCTGGCTGTTGCAAGTTTTGAGAGAGACGGCTTGCCGCTGCCTCAACTCAAGAGCATATCATGTATTTTGCCGCCGTTTTTGGCATGGAAACGGGTGTGCTTTTCACGCAATATTGTCCAGAAGTAAACGGACCGACCGTTAGCCAATGTAATGAAGGGAGAATCAGAGGATGCAGTTGTTGAATGCAAGTGATCCCGCGGATTTGTGACACGCATTGAAGCACTTGATCGCCAACATTTGGATTGTCGGGGATTGTCAGTTTTAAGAGAATTGCTGGCCGAGTCCCTTGATCACTCCCGTGAACACACTGGGAGGAATGGCGAGAAAGTGCAGCGGGTGCGCCGCCTTGCCGAGTTCCTTGCGGAGTGCGGCGTAGGTGGCCGCAGCGCTGTAGTCGCCACTGATGTAACGGAGCCGCTTTTGGAATTTCGCGAAGACCGCCGCGTCGAAGCCGTCCTGTTTCTTGACGCTCGCAAGGGCACGCGCCCGAAACTTCTCGATCGTCCAATCCGACCTCGCGACCCCGATAACGGGCACCATGAGATGACCCCGCCTTTCCATCGCATACAGGGAGGGGAAAACCTTCTTGAATATGAGGTCGCCAGTGGCCCCGAAGAAGACGAGGGCGTCGGAGTGAGGGAGGTTCATGCGTCGTTCCTCATTTCGCGGATTTCTCCAAATGGCCGCCGAATCCGTAGCGCATGGCCGAGAGCAGCTTGCCTTGGAAATCCGCCTCGCCGCGCGAAGCGAATCGCGCATAAAGCGCCGTGGTAAGCACCGGCACCGGCACACCTTCATCAATGGCGGCTTTGATCGTCCATCGGCCTTCGCCGGAGTCCGACACCCGGCCCGCGAATTGCGCGAGCTTGGAATCTTTGGCCAGCGCATCCGCCGTCAAATCCAACAGCCACGAAGCGATGACGCTGCCGCGCCGCCATACCTCGGCGATGTCGCCCAGATTGAGGTCATATTGATAATGCTCAGGATCGCGCAGAGGCGTCGTCTCGGCGTCGGGATTGTGCGCTCGTTTCCCGATATTGGCTTCGCGCAGGACGCTAAGCCCTTCGGCATAGGCGGCCATGAGGCCATACTCAATACCGTTGTGGACCATCTTGACGAAGTGGCCGGCCCCGTTCGGTCCGCAATGCAGATAACCCTGCTCCGCAGTGCCGCCGGTCTTCTTGCGTTCGGTCGTGCGCGGAATGTCGCCGATGCCTGGAGCCAGCGTGGCGAAGATAGGATTGAGATGGCGCACCACGCTTTTCTCGCCGCCGATCATCATGCAGTAGCCGCGTTTCAATCCCCAAACACCGCCGCTGGTTCCCACATCCAGATAATGAATTTTCTTCGGCCCAAGTTCCTTCGCGCGCCGGATGTCGTCCACGTAACAGGAATTGCCGCCGTCAATCAGGATGTCGCCGGGCTCCAGCAGTGGCATCAGGTCCGAGATGAAGCTGTCCACGACTTCGGCGGGCACCATCAACCAAACTGCCCGAGGTTTCTGGAGTTTTTTCACGAGGTCGGCGAGCGAGGAGGCGCCGACAGCCTTCTCCTTTACCAAGTCCTTCACCTTCTGCGGCGAGCGGTTGAAAACCACGCACTGATGGCCGCCCTTGATTAGCCGTCGCACCATGTTGGAGCCCATCCGGCCCAGTCCCACCATTCCGAGTTGCGTTATTGCCTTCTTTTTCATAACAGAAATTGGGATTGCTGAAATCAGTTTTTTGTGTGGTTCACGGGCGTTCGCCTCTTATGCCAAATGAATGACGCCGTCCGCGTTGGCTGCTCCTGCGCGAAGACTGTTGCGATATTCCACTCTGCCATGTTGCACTTCGGCTCCTGCCGCTCGCAGCGCGGCGGCGCCAGCCTTCGATCTCGTCAGCCCCAACACAGTGTGTCCTGCCTGGACCAACTCCGGCACAAGCGCCGAACCAACGAATCCTGTTGCTCCGGTTACAAAAATACGCATGATGATTTCTCCTTTAGTGGCTAGCCATCGCCGCATTGAATTGCTCGAAGAAGCTCTCGAACTTCTTCGCATTAAAGTCGCCGGCAAATCGGAGGGGATAGACTTTCTTGACGAGGATCTCATTCGCCTCAGGCTGCGTGGCGAGAATCTGCATGACCTCGGCGATGAAGTCGGTCAAGGGCATGGCTTTGGGATCATTGGCCTGGCGCTTACCCATCAGTTCGGTCTGAACATATGGGGGCACAAGCTCCAGAACACGGACCGGGGTATCCTTGAGCTGGTAACGCAGGGAGAGCGACCAGGAATGCATGGCGGCTTTGGTGGCGCAATAGGTTGGCGTCAGCACAAGCGGGGTGAAGGCAAGACCCGAAGTCACTGTCATGATGGTTGCCTCCGGCTGACGCTTCAAGAGCGGGAGCAGAGCGGCCGTGAGATACAAGGGAGCGGTTAAATTGGTGGCGATGGTGGAATCGATCACGTCGTAATCCGGGGCTTTGTCCAGTGTCTCCGCTTTCATGATTCCGGCCATGTTAATCAGAACGTTCAGCTTCGGATATTTAGCCGCGATGTTGGACGCAAAGTCCTTGAGCTTGCCTGTGTTTTGCACGTCAACCACCTTGGAGAGAATGCCTGGGTTGGCAGCAGTCACGGCATCGAGCGTCGCCTTGCGCCGGCCAACGATGACGACGGTATTGCCCAACTTGTGGAAGGCCTCGGCGAGCCCGCGACCAATACCAGACCCTCCGCCCGTAATCAGAATGGTATTATTCCCGTTGATGTTCATGGGTGCAGACTCCTTTTGAATTGCTGTTTTTAATTTTCATAACTATTTTCTTTTATATATTTTCAAGCGTTGGACTTAGCGAATCTCTCGGCCAGAAATTCTCCAATCGCTTCGAGCGCCTGCGCCGAGGCATTGAAAGTTCCGATGCCGCCCAAGAATCCATGTGGCATGCCTTCCCACACATCGAGTTTCGCATCAACCCCGGCTTCGATGGCTCGCTCCACATAACGGCGAGAATCGTCGAGCAAGACCTCATCGTCGCCCACCTGAACGCGTATCGGTGGAAGTCCGGCCAAGCTACCATAGAGAGGTGAAGCCATTGGATCGTTCGGATTTGCGCCGGCCAAGTAAGCCTTTACCAAACCAGCAGCTTGAGATTGGATAAAATAAGGATCAGCGACTGCGCGACTTTGCCAACTTTGGCCACTAAGCATTAAGTCGGTAACGGGGGACAGAACGACTGCGCCGACAGGTGTCACCCCGTTAGAAATTGCTGAATTCGTTGCTATCGCCAGCAATGACAGGGCCAAACCTCCACCGGCCGAGTCACCAGTGAGCGCGACAAGGGATGTTCCGCGATTCACCAATTCATGGTAGCAAGATTGAGCATCTTCAATCGCCGCCGGGAAAGGATGCTCAGGTGCCAACCGATATTCTGGGATAAAGGCTTCAACTTGGGTCTGGGCAGCAATCTGTCCCACCAGGTGGCGGAAAGCTCGGGCCGATCCCCAATTGAACCAACCGCCATGGAAGTGAACAATAGCCTTACCCGGCTGGATATTGGCAGGACGGCACCACCAGCCTGAAACCTCGCCAAGCTTGTCCTCATGAAAAGTCACCCCAGACGGTGCTTTGACCCGGTTCATTATGCCGTCATATGCATCGCGGGCAGCCGTGCCTCGCATTCGTCCTTTGTTTGGCTCGACGATGGCCCTCATCGCGGCCATAGCGACTTTATCCTGTTGCGTGACTGGATGGTTTTCCATCCATGAATTTAATTTTGCGATGCTCATAATATTGTTTATACCGCCAGTGTGACGACAAAAGTGGTCTGGCATTCGTCTAGCTAACTGATTGTTACGCCATGCTCGATGCATCGCCATGGGGTATAACCCGCACGCGCAAAACTCGTCATGGCTGTTGAATTGAACACATAAATAATAATCTCAAACACCTTTCAAGCAAACTGACAAGCCTCCTCGAACGTCAAACGCGGGTTACGCGGGTAGGGTGTGCCGGGCACTCCATATCCGATACTGCAGATAAAGTTCGACTTTATTGTCATGCCTGAAAAGAAGGCCGCATCGACACCCGCATTATCAAACCCGGACATAGGCCCGCAGTCGAGGCCGAGAGCGCGCGCACCGATAATGAGGTAGGCACCTTGCAGGGTGCCATTGCGCAGTGCGTTCACTTCAGCCATGCCTGGTTGCTTAAAAAACTGTCGCATCGCCTCTCCTTGCTGAGGAAATAATTTCGGCAATGTCTCAGGGAATGCAAGATCATGTGCAATGATTACGGTGACAGGCGCCGCAAGGATTTTTGGTCGATTGGGTTCCATCGCAAGCGCCGCCAACTTCGCTTTGCCCTCCGCGCTTCTCACCCATACAAATCTCGCCGGGCAGCAGTTGGCCGAGGTGGGCCCCCACTTCAAATGGTCGTAGAGTTCGTGAATGGTTTTCTCGTTGACGGGCTTATCGCTCCATTGATTGTAGGTTCTCGCTCCGTCAAACAATTGATTTAATGCTGAAGGTTGAATTGCAGTTGACATAATTTAAATTTCCTACGTTCGTTGGCTTCGGGGTCCGGCTGGTGTTTTTGAATTCATATGTCTTATCCTTCAAATTCGTGTTCGATGAGGTTATGGAGCACCAGCGGACCATGGAATTGTAAAAGACGTCCACTTTCATCGAGTCGCCCAAGTTCGATGGGTGCGAAACCGAGCTGCCGTGCCAGTTTCGCGACCGTGGCGCTGGCGTCCGCATCGTTGCTTGACACGAACATGACGCGCCGGCCGCCAGCCTGCGAAGGATCAATCGCCAGTAGTGCCGCTGGTAACTGGTTGAAGGCCTTGACCACCTTTGCACCTGGAAATTCACCGGCCACCACCTCGCTGGACATTGGCCCGCTCACTTTTTCACGGCGGTTCATGGCGTCGATAATGATCTGCCCGCTCCAGTTGGTCTTGGTGCGGGCTACGTTTGGGAAGGCGGGAAACGGAACCGCCAGAATGACCATGTCAGCTTCCAGCGCTTCCGATAAATTGACAGCGCGAATTTTCCCCTTCAGTTCCGCCACGAGCGGAGCGAGGGAGCTGACCCCGCGACTGTTGGCGATGGCAACGTCAATGTTGCTGCGTGCGAACTGTCGGGCCAGCGCGGTGCCGACATTACCCGAGCCGATGATTGAATAATTCACAATTTTCTTATCTCGTTAAGGCAGATTCACGAGGGTTTGGTTGGGAGGATCGTGCGATGATTGTTTTTGTCACCTGCGATTGTTTCATGAGCAATCCCGCAAACAAGTAGGGTCTTTGTGTCGTCGCCGCGAATCGCTTGTGCATTCATCATGTGAACTTACTCACGGCCAGCGTGCGGGCGCTATTAGGTGTTCACCCCTACCGTAAGTATCAGCAAGGAATTCCGTAAGCCAACTCCCGTAAAAATATTCTTTTTTGCTTTAAACCGATATTAGTGGAGCCGCATAAACAAAAGCTTTCCTCTTGCCCGTGAACATCAAGATTTTGTGTCTTTCTCAAAGCGTCTGTTCCATGATGTCCGAGTCAAACGATGTTTCGTCTGCAGCATTTTTCGATTACCGGACTGCGGCACACGTGGAAATAAGTCTATGATTGGAACGGAAAACACTTCAGAAAAAAAAGCAAGCTGTGCGTCAGTCACAATGCAACCAAGTGATTCGATTCGGGTTAGAATTCGGAGGGTGACATTACAACCAAGCAACTGAAGTTTGGCAACCATTTCTTCCCGCGCCCAACTTCGTTGGTGCCGCAATTTGGCTATATTCTTTCCGACCAAATTGAGGTTGAGATTCGGGATGTCAGCGGTCGAGAATATTTGAAGGCCTCGTGGATTTTTGAAATGTTCGGTTCGTTTTGCTTTCATTTAGATAAGCCAAGCCATCTTAATTCCAAAGGGTAATACCTCATTTCTTCCAAGACTTAGACTTGACCAAAATCCAAAAGATCATTAAATGTGAAACAATTAACAATGGGGAAAGCGCTTGATCTAGAGACAGAAAATCGTCTTTGGGGACTTTCTGAAAAACTCAGGCATCAATGTCAACCCCAGAAACTTTTACAACCGCCCGCCAAAGGGCGTCCTGATTTACGCGGTCATGGAAATGCTCATGGCGCATGACCTCAATGGGACCCGTCATCTTTTTTGGAGGCGACGCAAAGAACTTGCCCGAGGTCTCAACACCAAAATTGATAGCAGCGAGATATCTCTTTGCTGCTTCTTCGGGGGTTTGGGTCATTCCAGGAAGGAGTTTCAAGATTGGCACCATCACATACCGCAACATGAAACTTCCACTACGAAGTCCCTGGGTGTCGGGAGTGCTCCCAGGCGAGATGGCATAAATGCCCATTTTTTCCGGAATCTTGCGCGCAAGCACTGCAACCCACCATGCGACAAATACCTTGGCATCAGCGTAGGCTGTGTTCGCCCGGTAAGTCACTTTCGAGGAGCCACGCAGAATGGCTTCGGCGCCAGCGGCGCGATCACCTCCGAACTCTTTTTCAGAAAATGTGGCTAGGTTGTCGATCCAATTGGACCCGGGTTCACCGCATTAACACGTATTCCACGGGGCATGAGCTCAGCGGCAAGGCTCCGAGTAAGTGAACGAAGCCCTGCTTTAGCGGCGCCGTAAGCGCTCAATGGCCCCACCGCCTTCACGTTGGCAATCGAAGTGGTAAAGACCACCGAACTTCCTTGCGGCATGAGCGGCACCAGTTTCTGGACGATGAAATACGGTCCCTTGAGGTTCAGGCTGAGCATCTCGTTGTAAACTTCCTCAGTCACCGCCTCAAATGGGACCCATTGACCATATCCCGCATTGACGAAAAGCACATCGAGCTTGCCGAACGTCTCCTTCACCTTCTTCGCCAAAGCATCCATATCGGGAAGCGAGGTGGCATCGCTGCTGATGGCAACGGCGTTATCGCCAAGCTCAGCCTGGGCCGCCTTGATCGTTGCAGGGTTGCGACCAGTCACGATCACCCGTGCACCTTCGCTGATGAACAATTTAGCAGTCGCCAAGCCGATGCCGGTGGTTCCGCCGGTGATAACGGCGACCTTGCCACTCAACTTCCCGTCACTGATTCCTGTTAATTTTTGCATAATTTTCTCTGTGTTTAAACTTATTGTGTTTGCGAATAATCGAACTGCTTTAGTTGACTAAGACGTTCAATAGTTCTGAAATATGGAACAAGTGGACAATCTTGTCAAGCTGTGATATGCTTCTTTTATGCGGCCACTTTATCATCCATCTCTGAAGGACATTACCGTGCAGGGCATTTTGTATGCCCTGTCCGACCCCGTCCGGGTTCGCATCTGCGTAGAACTGAGCCAGGCTGAGTGCGCCATGAACTGCGCCGCCTTTTTGCCCAATGGCAACAAGAAAATTCCCA
>JBEKBA010000001.1:0-209036 GCA_050015635.1 Verrucomicrobiota bacterium | reverse complement strand
GGAATTCATAAAAATAATTCAATTTAATTGCTACAAACATCATCGCCGCAAACATGGGTGAAATCAATGAAAGGATTAAACGAATTGTTTCAATGCAAAGGCGACGGGTGTTAAATTGAGTTAAACACAATTTAACAGCTGAAATCAGCGCCATTTCACACTCCAAACGGATTTTAATGAATTCGGGCATTGACACTCCGGCGCATCTCTGGTTTTATGCTCAGCCTTTTACAGGATTTTGCAGGAGAATTTATGTATGCCGTTTTAGAAACCGGAAGCAAACAGTATCGTGTCGCCTGCGGCGATACGTTGGAAATTGAACGTCTGGCCGTCGAGGCCGGACAACCGTTTACTTTTGAGCGCGTGTTGCTGGTCAACCGTGACGGCAAAATCGCGGTCGGCGCGCCCACGGTCAGTGGCGTGAGTGTCGTGGCCGACGTGGTCGAACACATTCGTGGCGACAAGAAACTCACGTTCAAGATGAAACGCCGCAAAGGTTATCACAAAACCATTGGCCATCGTCAGGAATTGACGGTCGTGAAAATCAAAGAAATCAAAGTGTAATTTTTTATGGCACATAAAAAAGGTCAAGGCAGCGTCCGCAACGGTCGCGACAGTGCCAGCAAACGGCTTGGCGTGAAGGAATTTGGCGGCACGGTCGTCACCGCCGGCAGCATCATCGTCCGCCAGCGCGGCAGCAAATTTATCGCGGGCAAGAATGTCGGCACGGGCCGCGACTGGACGTTGTTCGCCCTCACCGATGGCAAGGTGAAGTTTGACAAAGACAGCCGCCGCGTGAATGTCGTGGCTGAAACTGCCGCCGCAAAAAATTAATTCTGGTGAAAATAATTTCAGGCGGGGCTTCGGCCCCGCCTTTTTTATTGGTGCGATGAAGTTATGTTTATTGACGAAATAAAAATTTACACGCGCGCGGGGCACGGCGGCAAAGGCTGCGTCGCGTTCCATCGCGAGGCCTACATCACCAAGGGCGGCCCGAGCGGAGGCAACGGCGGACGCGGTGGCAGCGTAATTTTGCAGGCCGATCACGATCTGAACAATCTCATCGCCCAGTATTATGCCCCGCGCCTCGTCGCCAAAGACGGCGAGGACGGCATGGGCAAAGGCATGGACGGCCACGCCGGAAAAGATTTAATTGTCAAAGTTCCCTGCGGCACGCTCGTGTGGAAAATGCCGGTGGTGGTGAAGCCAATTGAAAAAGAAAATTCCGGGGACGGAAACGAGGCAGAAAAACCGAGGTTCACAACCAGCGCGAGCAAACGCCCATTAATCCGCAGCGCTGCCGGTGTTCAGGCGCAGGAAATTGATTTGAGCAAGGAAAGCGCCGGGGGATTTTCCGCCGCCGGTTCGCAAAAAGGCGAACTCATCGCCGACCTTACGAAGCACGGACAACAATTCGTTTTGTGCAAAGGCGGACGCGGCGGATTGGGTAATCGCAATTTCGCCACCGCCGCACGCCAGACGCCGCGTTTCGCGCAGCCGGGCGAATCGGGCGACGAAGGTGATTTTCTTTTGGAACTGCGCATCATGGCGGAAGTCGGACTTGTCGGCTATCCAAACGCCGGCAAATCCACTTTGCTGACGGCCATTTCCCGCGCGCGCCCAAAAGTCGCGCCGTATCCATTCACCACCCTGCATCCACAGATTGGCATCGTTGAATACGCCGACTGGCATCGGCTCACGGTTTGCGACGTGCCGGGACTCATCGAAGGCGCGCACAAAAACGTCGGGCTAGGCCACAAATTTCTGCGCCACATTCAGCGCTGCAAAATCCTCGTGCTGCTGCTCGACATGGCCGGCACGGACGGACGCAAACCGTGGGACGATTACGAACAATTGTTGAGTGAACTGGAACTTTACGATCCGGCGCTGCTCGAAAAACCGAACCTCGTCGTTGCCAACAAAATGGACGAAGCTGTCGCCGGGGAAAATCTGAAGCGGTTCAAAAAGAAAATTAAACAAATTTCACTGCTGCCTATTTCCGCCGCGTTTGATCAAAACGTCGAGAAGTTCAAGGGGACGATCCGCGAAGTCATCGCGGCGACCGATTAAGCGCGCTCAAAAAATCGCATCACCGTGTCGCCGTGTTTTAGCATTTTCACTTCACTCCATGGCGCGACGATTTCCAACGTGTCTCGTTTCGTATGACCGAGAACAAATCTTCCACCGGACGCGAGTAATTTCGGCAAATTTGCGTCATCAAGCAATCGTTGCGCAAATGAAGTGGAACGGCGATTGACATTTTTTTCACCGTAAGGCGGGTCGGCCAAAATCAAGTCAAATTGCTTCGTGTTTTGCGCGAGTTGCGCCAGTGCAGCGAACACATCCTGCGTTCGTACTTGAAAATTCGCGTTTGGAAACGGCGCGGCGTTTTGTTGAATGAACGCGGCGTGCTTTTGTGCTTTTTCAACGCATAGCACCGCTACCGCACCGCGACTTAAACATTCAAGACTCAACGCGCCCGAACCGGCGAACAATTCCAGAACTTTCGACCCGACAACACGCGCGCCGAGCGAATTAAAAATCGCCTGTTTGACCAAATCCGGCGTGGGGCGAACGTCCAGGCCTTTCGGAACTTTCAAAATCCGCCGCGCCGCGTTGCCGCCGGTGATGCGCATCGCGTTATTTGAAAATTTCCGCGAAGAATTGTTTCATCGCTTCCCACGAACGTTTGTCGGCTTTTTCGTTGTATTTTGCGCCGGGATTGCTAAAGCCGGGGTCAGGCTGCGTGAAAGCGTGAACCGCGCCGCCGTAAAAAACAATCTGCCAGTCTACTTTCGCGTCGCGCATTTCATTTTCAAACGCAGTCAAATCGGACGGTTTCTGAAACGGATCGTCCGCACCCGCGAGCGCGAGAACTTTACATTTGATATTATTCCCGTCGGCGGGATTCGGCGAATCCAAACCGCCGTGAAAACTCACCACCCCCGCGATGTCCGCGCCACTGCGCGCGAGTTCGATGACGGTTGTTCCGCCGAAACAATAGCCGATGGCGGCGATGCGTTTTTGGTCAACGAGTGGTTGTTGCCGCAGTGCGTCCAAACCGGCGTTGACGCGGGCGCGGAGCAACGCCCGGTCACCTTTGTATTTGCCCGCCTGCGCGCCGGCTTCCGCCATGTTATGCGGGCGGACGCCTTTGCCGTAAATATCCGCACAAAATGCGACGTAACCGAGCTGCGCGAGCATTTTGGCGCGCATTTTTTCGTAAGGGGTCAGGCCGAACCATTGATGCACGACGAGCACACCGGGACGTTGGCCGGAAATGGAATCATCGTAAGCCAGAAAACCTTCGAGCGTGGCGTCGCCTTGTTTGTATTCGACAGTTTCAGTATGAATGGCCGCGCGTGATGTCAGAACAGAAGTCATAATCAAAAAAGTCAGAGTTAATTTTTTCATGCTCACAAATCAATAAACCACAATTTGCCGGAACACCAGCGCGTTTCAAAGATTCCAGCGGCGGTTTCTGAACGTCGCCGTTACAATCACCGCGCGTGAAACAAACAAAACCCATTCTCGAAATTTCTGGTCTGCGGATCCAGCGCGGGGACACGACAATTCTCGACGACGTTTCATGGCGCGTGGAGCGCGGACAGCATTGGGCGATGCTCGGCGCGAACGGGGCGGGTAAAACTTCGTTGTTAAGCGCATTGACGGGTTATCTGATGCCGACGGCGGGGAAAATTTCCTTGCTCGGAAAAAATTACGGCCATTCCGACTGGCGCGAGTTACGGAAACAAATCGGTCTCGTAAGTTCGTCCATTCGGCAAATGATGGCCGATGATGAACCCGCGCTCGAAACCGTCGTCAGTGGTAAATTTGCGATGATCGATTTCCGGGGACGCATGACGCGAATCGACCGTACCGGCGCGTTGAAACTCCTGCGACAAGTTGAGTGCGGGTATCTGGCTGAACGTCCATGGCGCGTGCTTTCCCAGGGCGAACGCCAGCGAGTTTCGATTGGACGCGCGTTGATGGCGAAGCCGCGCGTTTTGATTCTCGATGAACCTTGCGCCGGACTTGATCCCGCCGCACGCGAACATTTTCTGCAATTTCTTCAACGGCTCGGCCGGAGTAAAAATGCGCCGACACTCGTGCTGGTGACGCATCACGTCGAGGAAATCATGCCTGTGTTTTCGCGCCTGCTGATTTTGAAAAACGGGCGGGTGCTGGCGGCGGGAGGAAAAAACGCCGTGCTGAATTCAAGAAATCTTTCCAAAACGTTTGGTGCGCGGATGCAATTGCAGCGGACGGGTAATCGTTACGCGCTGAAGGTCACGATGAAATCGCACGCGATGATGTGAGCAAGGCTGTTTGCAAAAGATCAAGCCGTCACCACCACCCTGCTTTCGCCCCAGCCGAAAAGTTTTTTGGCTTTGATGACTTCAAAAATTGGCGGCGGAATAAGTTTACTCAAGGCCTCATCGCCGGAATGGATTTTGGCAAGGACTTCGCTGGAGTAGATGGCGAGCGTCTCTCGATTGTAGTTGGTGATGTTCTCGATGAAGCGGTTTTCGACGAGGTGCGCGTAGAGGTGGCGCAGGTGCGGGACGACTTCCATATTTTCCACGGTGGTGAGCACGCCGGTTTTCTTGTCGAGCGAGGGATAGACGTAAAGTTTCGCGCTATTCTTGAAAAGCTGGCCGAGGGATTCCATGAGGCCGCCGGGCAGGTCGGTGTAAAATTTTTCGTCGAAAACATCGCGCAGGCGCACGAGGCCGATGGGCAGGGCGATGGGTTTGTCCGTCTGGCGCGAGAGGTAGTTGACGAGGCGATGGTAGCGGAAAAAATTGGAAATGAGCACGGGTTTGCCCAGCGCGCCAAGCGTGTCCACGCGGTCGAGGAAATCCTGGTGGTCAATGGCGTCGCCGACCTGCAACTGGCGGAGGGTCATCTCAAACATGACGACGGGCGGATCGTTTTGCAAGGATTTGTCCTGAACGAATTGTTCCCGCGCGCGTTCAAGCATATCGAGCATGGGGTTGGTGAGCGGGCGGAAGCTGCCGCGTTCGAGCAGCACGGGTTTTTTCCAGAGCAGTTCGCCGGGGATGACGGTCTCGCCATCGGCGGTGAACATGGCGGCTTCGGTGAGCCATTGCTGGACGAGTTGTAGGGCAAGCAGGCGGTTGTCCACACCGGTGAAGGCGGGGCCGGAGCATTTAATCATGTCCACCTCGACACGCTCGCTGGAAAGGCCGTCCATGAGCGAGCCGATCAATTTCGCCGGTGCGTCGTGCAGATAAAACGCGCCGTAGATGAGGTTCACGCCTACCATGCCCAGCGTTTCCTGCTGGCGGACGCCTTCCTTGTCGAGCATCCGCACATGGATGATAATGGTCGAGGGTTCGCCGTGCGGATGTGCCTGAAATTTGATGCCGAGCCAGCCCTGGCCTTCGTCGCGGCGTGTGGCAACGGTGTTGGCGAAAACGAAAAAAGTGCATTTGTCGCCGCGCGATTTGTCGAGCCGTTGCAAAAGCAAATTGAATTCGTGGTCGAGCATGGATTGCAGACGTTTGCGACTGACATAACGGTCTGACGTGCCATAAATGGCGTCGCTGATGGCCATGTCGTAGGCCGAAATGGTCTTGGCCACCGTGCCGGAAGCCTTGCCGACGTGGAAAAACCAGCGCGCAACTTCCTGTCCCGCGCCAATCTCGGCAAACGTGCCGTATTTCTTGGCATCAAGGTTGATCTGCAGCGCTTTCTGGCCGGTATTTAATTTTTCCTCGTTCATAATTTCCTTCGCCCGCCACGATACACAAAAAATTTGCCGTGTCCAATGCCGTTGCGATTCGGCTTCCCGCAAAACCATAATGAGCTATACTGTTTTCATGTATCGGACGCAGGATTTACATGTTAAGGAAATTGTCCGGCTGCTTTCGCCGCGCGAGTTGAAGGCGCAGTCGCCGACGACCGACACGGCCAACGCCACGGTCGCGCGCAGCCGCGAACGGGTCATCCGCATTTTGCGGCAGGAAGACCCGCGCCTGCTCGTCGTCATCGGCCCTTGCTCGATTCATGATGAGAAAGGCGCGCTGGATTATGCGACAAGGCTGAACGCATTGCGCAGGCAATTCGCCGACCGCATGGAAATCGTCATGCGCGTCTATTTTGAAAAACCGCGCACGACCATCGGCTGGAAAGGATTGATCAACGACCCGCACCTTGACGGTTCACAGGACATCGAGACCGGCTTGAAAATCGCGCGACGGTTGTTGCTTGAAATCACCGGCATGGGTCTGCCGGCGGCGACGGAATTTCTCGACCCGATTGTACCGCAATACATCGCGGACTTGATCACGTGGGCGGCGATTGGCGCGCGCACGACGGAATCACAGACGCACCGTGAAATGGCAAGTGGACTTTCCATGCCCGTCGGTCTGAAAAACAGCACGGACGGCAGTCTGCAAATCGCGATTGACGCGATGGGCGCGACGCGGCACGCGCACAGTTTTCTGGGCATCAACGAGGCCGGCGTCACGAGCATTGTGCGCACGACGGGCAATCCGCACGCGCACGTCGTGTTGCGCGGCGGACGCGCGAAGACAAATTACGACGCGGAAAGCATTCGCGCGGCGGAGGAAAAATTGATTTCAGAGAAATTGCCGCCGGTGCTGATGGTGGATTGCAGCCATGCGAATTCCGAAAAACAGCACGCGCGGCAGGAAGACGTGTGGCACAGCGTAATTCAGCAACGCGTCGAGGGCTCGCGCTCGCTCATCGGCCTGATGGTCGAGAGCCATATCGCCGAAGGCAGTCAGCCGATCCCGAAAAATTTAGCGGATTTGCGTTACGGTGTGTCGCTCACCGACTCGTGCATCGGCTGGGAAACGACGGAACGGATGCTGCGCTGGGGTTATGAAACGTTCGCAAAAGTAATACCCGTGGCGGTTTCGGCCGCATGAGCGAATTTTCCCGGAGCTGGTTGAACCACACAAACGCAAGCGGGCTACGGCCATGACCAGGCAAAGGGGAAACTCAACTGGTAAAATTGCAGCGGACCGGACGGCGGGAGAGAAATTGTTTCCGTCGCATTGGTGCTGTTGATGTTGGTCACGGACGTCCAGTTCACAAGATCCGTGCTGCCATTCACAAAGCCATTCCGCCCAATCGGCACATTTGCCATGTCCAACTGGTTGCTGCCATTGAGTGATGTGAGTTGGCTGATCTGCACCGGCGAGAGGAGTTGTTGAACAAGATCGGCTATCTGCGCATGGAACTTCGCAGTCGGATCCGTTGCATCCCAAAAAATGTAATTTGTGCCTGGACCATCCAAGGACTTGTCCGTCAGTGAAACGTTTTCGATCACATCAATACTCTGTCCATCATAGAGAGCATTGGTTAATCCATAGTAGGCGGAGTTCGTTACAACATTGTTGAGCAGAGTGAAAACGTCCGGTTCATAAATTTTAAGGCCGGGGAGTGAAGTTGTTGTATTAGTCAACATGGCGGTAAAGGCGGTGTTGAAATTAATGACCATTTGGCGTATGAAACTTTTATTGGCAGAAGCAATATTGTCATATTCCGGCGTCTCGGTGATATCCACGGCATTCGGCATGATCAATGTGCGGGCGCCCTTGGTATAGAGGTTAGTGATGACATTAAAATGATTGCTTAAGGACTGATTGATGGCGTTGGTCCATATAATTATATTCGTAGAAGGATAAATATTATACATATCACCGACAAAATCAGCGTCGTTGACCCAAACGATAAACAGGGCGTTTGACGCATCCGCTGGCGCGGTAAAGGCATTGACATTCGCTACCATATTGCTGCTGTAATCGCCATAGTATGACCAGTTATTGCTGGAATAGGACCAGTTGGTGCTGGAAGTGGACAAATTAGTGTATGATACGCTGTCCAAGCTATTGGTGGAATACCAGTAGTTATTGGTCAAGCCAAGTTGCTGCGCCAGAAGTTCAACCCAAACCCGGCCGTTAGAGCGGCGCAGACCATAGTAAGGTTCTTCTCCAGCTAGTGGATTGTTTGTCGTGGTGGAAACGCCGTCTCCAAAAATGTAGAGCGAGGTGAAGGCGGCTTGTGCCGGAAAAACGATGAGTCCGAACAACATCATGCCCGCTATGAATCGAAACAATTTATTCACGTTGCCATTCTACCTCATGCCGGAGCAAAGTAAAGACGGGACGAGGTGATGAAATTGGCAAAACTTCTCCCTCCGGGAAAAGTGGATATTTGCTGGCGCGGCGCAAAGCGGCAGGTAAGCTGCTGGTTCAAGCGCATCAGCCATGCGCATCTTGATATCCGTTTAGTTTTTTTTTGACCAATGAATCGGAGAATATGGATTGACGGAATATATTGAAGCTTCTGACGATAACGATTTTTTTTGGGGCGGCCTTGAAAGCTTCAGCGAATGGCTTTCAACTGGCGGATCAGGATGCTTTTGCGACCGCGCGCGGCGAAGCGTTTGTCGCCACCGCAGATAATCCGTCCGCCATCTACTACAATCCCGCCGGCATCACCCAGCTTGAGGGCAGCAATCTTCGCAGCGGCATTTATGGAATTTACCTCGACCCAAACTACAATCCTCCCGGTGGCGCCCCAAACAGCGGCCAAATCTATCACAGTTCGGATAATTTTGCCGCTGTTCCCCAAATCTTTTACACCTATACTCCCAAGGATTTACCTTTCAGTTTTGGCTTGGGTGTTTATGCGCCTTATGGCGGAAGCATAGATTGGCCGCAAGACACCGGTTTCCGCGCGGTTGCCACGCAAGGCAAGTTGACTTATTTGACGATCAATCCAGTCGTGGCAGTGAAGCTGTTGCCCAGTCTGTCATTTGGCGGCGGTTTGATGGTGAATTATGTGAATATGAATTTGGAACAAGGTCTTCGTCCATTTCCCCAACCTCCTAACTTCTATCTTTTCAAAGGTGACGGTTGGAGTGCAGGTTACAATCTGGGTTTGCTCTGGCAACCGATTAAACAAGTCTCAATCGGTGCGACCTTCCGCAGTTCGGCGACTGTCAATTTGGATGGCCACACTGAATTTGAGCAATTTTCAGCGGCGATACCGTACACGAGCCTGCCTGCGCACGCGGACTTTACATTTCCCTTGACCGCTGTTTTGGGTATTTCCTACCGGCCCACACCAAAATGGAATCTGGAGTTTGACGCCAACTACACGGACTGGAGCAGCTTCGGAACAATTACCATCTATCAAGAAACCAAAACGCCAGCCGGACCGCAAAACCCTCTAGTGACACTCGATTGGCAGGCGAGTTGGATGTATGAGTTCGGCGTGACGCGGTTTTTTGACAACGGCTGGCATGTGAGTGCTGGTTACGTTTATGATGAAAACTCGGTCCCGGACGCCTATTACACTCCACTGGCAGCGGATTTAGACCGACATTTTTTCAGTGTTGGAGCCGGACACAAAGGCAAACGCTTTGATTTCGACATAGCGTACCAATTGGGATACGGCCCAGCGCATACAGTGACCGGCAGTGAACCATCATCATTATCCGGAGGGATTGCCGGCCAGACCGCCAACGGCACGTATCATTTCATCAGCGATGCCGTGATGGTGACGGTGGGGATGCATTTCTAAAAAAATGTTTGGCGAAGGGTAACAATCGCGTTGTTTTGGCGTGAAAAATGTTGTATCGGTTTCTTTATTAAATGAATCAGGTCGCCACCAGCAACGGAAATGGAGAAAACAAATAACGGCTTTGCCAGTTTGCAAAAGGGCAGCCTCAAATTTTATGAGCAATAAAAGCTCTGACATCATACGCCAGTGGTTTTTCGCAGCGGAAGAACTGGGTGAATATATTGGCATTCGTTTTGGCCATATTCCGCGAGGGGCGACGGAGCCGGAATGGATTTTCCTTCGGCATACAGATTTTGACGGCATTGGCGGCTTGGCGGACATATTCAGGCGGAGAGGAGCCGGGCTTGGTCGTTTGCCACAAATCCGATACCCGGCGCCACCGTCGGCGCTTTCAGTTCTAAAAATGGCTCCGAAATTCCTGCAGCCACGGCAGCGGGTAAAATGGTTGCTGGTGGACGGCAAACCGACAAGCAGCAATAATCAACAACCTCCAACGGCAGTGGCGTGGCATGTTTTTGACGAACTGACGACGACTCAAGTGCGGCGCGTTTGTCGAAAAGCCGGAGTCACAGTCAATTCTTTATTGCTGAAAAATTTGACCAAAGCCATCCGCTCTTTTTTGGAAGACCAATCCTCGATGGTGCCGTGGATGATACCCGTCAACCTGCGCGGCAAGGTGGTTCGCGACCGCGACACGGCGAATTTTTCCAGTTACGTCGGCGTCAAAATACAATCTTACGAAACCGTCCATGACATTCACCGGAACATTTACGCCGCGCTGGCGCGAAAAGAACATTGGGGCAACTGGTATGCGTATCAACTTGGACGATTTACCAGCAACGGAATGCGAAAATTTTTGGTCCAAAAAGAATTGGCGATGTCGCAATGGAATTTGGGCAGTTTTTCGAATCTGGGCGATTGGGACCCGGAAAAGAAAATTACGCAGACCGGATGCCTTGGAGGCTGGCTGTTTTGCCCGCCGGTTTTACGTTGCCAATTGGTTGGCGCAGGTTGTATGACATTTCAAAATCAATTGAGTTTGATGATTCAGGCACATCCGGAACTCACCACCGACTCCGCCATTTGCAAAAGTTGGGTGCAAAACTGGGTCAAGGAAATTGAATTGGACCTGGCCAGCGCCCTGAACGATCCCGCCGATTTTTCGTAGGCCCCCCCGCCTAAAATTTGTAAGTCGTCGAAACGTTAAAGGCGTTGTTGAACGTGCGGTAAGTTCCATCGGCTTGAGGGTTGGAATCATTGCTTACGTTGCGCCCGCCATTGTACGCGAAGTGATAGGCAATCGCCCAATTCCAGCGTTTGCCGTGATGACCAAAACCAATGCTGCCAAGTTGTAAATTCGCGTCGGGAATCAGCGGATTGAAATTGGCGTCCGGGCTGGAATTTTCGCTGTAAATGTAACCGGCGCTGGCGAAATAGCCTTTGCCAAGCTGTCGCGTGATACCGAAATCATATATGAAGCTGGAACGATAATCCAACGTGATGGACGGATTTCCCAACGTCGGATCCTGAAATGTGATTTGTTTTACAACGCTCCATTCCGTCCAACTCAAGTCGAACTCAAAATTCCAATTGGTTGTCGGCCTGAATGAAACCCCGCCGATAATGGATTGTGGAAAGTTGATTGACGTGCTGGTCGAAGTTGAAGGTGGATAAGGCGGGCTGGGAGTTGTTGACTCGGGGCCTTTGTAATCCAATGTCGTGGCCGAATGGTAGTTGACGCCAAACGACCACATCGGATGCGGTTGCCATAAAATTCCCGCATTAAAGCCGAACCCTGTCCCATCACCGTTGAATTTGAATTGGCTTGAGCCTGAAGGGTCAAGGGCTTGATTTAAGGTCGCCTGGGAATAATTAATTGTCGGGCCGGCGGCGATGGAAAGCGTGCTGTTAATCCGCCACGCGATGACCGGATTGAAGGTCAGATACAAAAGTTTCCCACTTTCACCCAACGTGTTGAACGGCGCGTGGTTTCCCCAGTTCATCGCCAAACCATACGGCGCATAAACTCCCATGCCGACGGAAAGCGGCACGTTCGTAAATGAACACGTATAATAAATTTGCGGAACGGGTTGGAAATTTGAATCGGCCTTTGCCGTCACACCGCTGGGGGATTTATATTCGTAGCCGGGTGAAATGGCGTAAATTCCCACACTGAGATTCTGCCCTTCCAATTGCGTGATGCCGGCAGGGTTGTAGTAAATGGCCGACGGATTATCGGCTGTAGCCGCAAAAGCATCGCCGCGCGCGATTGCCTCCGGGTCTTGATTTGGCAATTGAAAACCTACTGCATCGAGCCTGTCAGGTGTCACGAAACCAAGCACCAGTCCAAATAAGAGAACCA
The DNA here is from genome assembly GCA_050015635.1 of Verrucomicrobiota bacterium. Lineage (GTDB taxonomy): Bacteria > Verrucomicrobiota > Verrucomicrobiia > Limisphaerales > UBA11358 > UBA11358. Next base: position 197,089 of record JBEKBA010000001.1, on the reverse strand, counting down.
ATCCGATTAGTTTCTTATTATGACATTTTATAGCCGCCTGATTCAATTGTCTTTTCATATTTGCAATTTTCCACGCCAATTTGGACAGTGTTTGCCTTGCCAAAAGACAGTTTTATACTTCCGATTCCTACCGAGCTGTCAGCGTGCGATAAGCGAAGCAGCGGCTATGCCAGACGGCAGGGCAAATTTTTGACGCTCCAAGAATCGCTTTGTTTTGGCGTGGAAAATGGTGCATTCTCCGCACGAAATGGGCAAAATTTTCAACGGTAATGGAAATCGCAACGGCACGCAGAGCTTGCTCCGTCAGATCGAAAAAAAAGCGGCGCGGACCAAGGTCGCCGTGTCACCGCACGCCGTCAAGGAAAGCGGGGTGACATTCCAGATGGCGGAAAGTGTGGAATTACATGGCGCGCTGTCGCGCGTGACGCGCCACACGGTCGTCTTCGAGTTGTATAATCCGGACGTCACGCTACAGCTTTCCGAAGTACTCGCCGGATTTGAAATCATTTTTCAAGGGCGGATGGTTTACTCCGGACGCGCGACCGTGCGCAACGTGGTGAACGCCGGAACCCAAATCGTCTGCGAAGCGACACTCAAGGAAGAGGATTGGACGGATTTGAATCCGGCGATGTCACCGCAAAGCGACGGCGGAGTAGCGAAAGAATTCAAGATTTTTCTGAAGGAATGGCAGAAGCTTTACAAGGTGTCGCCGGAATTCAAGGTCGTCGTTGCCGATATGCAAACTTTTTTGCATGACCTGCGGCTGTGGCTGGGTCAAATCGAATTACGCATTCATTCAACTTCCGATACGGACAGGCTGCGTTTGGAGAAAAAAACGGGATTGGAAATTGGTAAAAACACATCAGCCATACTTACAAAAATGTTTGAAAAATTTGAAGATATTTGCCGCTGTGTTGATCCTGATATTCTTGGAGCCTATGGCGCTTTTGCCAAACGCATGCTTCATCCGTTTTTGCTTTGTTCGCCATTTCTCAACCGTACCTATCGCAAACCGCTGGGCTACGCCGGCGACTATGAAATGGTCAACATGATCCTCCGCGATCCGTTGGAAGGAGAATCCTTATTCGCCAAAATTATAAATCTCTGGTTTTGGGAACAGCCGCCGGCGGAAGCACATCGCAATCGAATCAAATATCTGGTGAACATTTTGGACGAAACCACACTCCGAATGATGAAGGTCGGGAAAACTCCACGCATTTTGAGCATTGGTTGTGGACCAGCCATTGAAGTGCAGCAATTCATGGCCTCAAGACATTTCGCGGACCAAGCACATTTTTCACTATTGGACTTCAATCAAAAAACGCTTGATTACGCCCGTACGGTCCTGGAGGCCATCAAGTTTCGTTATTCTCGAAACACACCTCTCGAGTTTGTACGAAAATCCGTTGATGGAATTCTCAGAGAAGGAAGTCGCACTGCAACACGGGCGAACAATCAATATGATTTGGTGTATTGCGCGGGATTATTTGATTATCTGACAGACCCTGTTTGCCAGCGCTTAATGGAGATTATGTATACTTCGATCCGACCCGATGGATTGCTCGTGACAACTAATGTAAGTGATTCCAACCCGCGAACTCCAACCATGGAACATATTATGGACTGGCATTTGATTTATCGCAGTCCGCACGATCTCGCCAAGCTACGGCCATCCCAAGCCTCTGCCGATGAATGCGTGGTCAAAGCCGATGACACAGGGGTGAATAATTTCATGGAAGTGAGAAAATCTGTGCATGAATAGCATTCAACCAAAACCAAACGCTGAAATTTTCAAGGCGTATCATGATTATGAGACCCGGCAGCGCATTATCAATACACGCGTGGGTTGCATTTTGGTTGTATTGCTGATGCCCGCCGGCAGCGCTTTGGATTATTTCGTCTATCGGGATGAACTTCGGCCATTTTTTTATATCAGACTTATTTGTTCCGCAGTGGCCGCAATGATCTGCGCATTTTTATTTACAAAAACAGGTCAAAAAAACAGCAAGTGGCTGGGTGTGGCCGTGCCAATGCTGCCTGCGATCTTCATCGCTGGAATGATCGCCGTTCGAGGAGGTTTCGCCTCGCCTTACTACGCGGGATTGAATTTAGTGCTATTGGCGGTGGGAGCCGTGCTTCAATGGACTTTTCTGGAAAGTTTGGTGGCTGTATCTATTGTACTTCTAATTTACATCGGCGCAGGTATCATGTATGGCAACATACCTTCCACAGGCACCCTCTTCAATAATTTCTATTTTCTCATTCTCATGGATATCATTGTCGTCGTCGGCACTTATTTTCAGGAACGATTCCGATTCCGTGAATTTGCACTTCGCTATGAACTGGACAAAAACAAAAAAGAACTCGAAGAAACCAACCGCAAGCTCGTTGAACTCGACCGGCTCAAGAGCCGCTTCTTTGCCAATATCAGCCACGAACTTCGCACGCCGCTGGCGCTTTTACTCGCGCCGCTGGAGTCATTGATGCGCCGTTTCGACCAATCACTCGATGACAATACGCGCGAACTGCTGGCCACGATGCACGCCAACGGCATGAGGTTGTTGAAATTAATCAACGATTTGCTTGATCTCATCCGCCTCGAAGCCGGGCGCATGGACGTCAAAAATGAACCGCTCGCAGTCACGGATTTCATCAAGGGACTGGCCAGCGCGGTGCGGCAGATGGCCGAGAATAAACATATTCAATTGGAAACACACGTGGACGTTCAACTTGGCATGATTTTGGCTGACCGCGAAAAACTGGAAAAAATCTTACTGAACCTTTTGTTCAATGCACTCAAGTTCACACCGTCCGACGGGCGGGTGTGGCTGCGTGCGGAGAAACAAGGTGAGGAATTCGTCCTGATCGTGCGCGACACGGGCGTGGGTATTGCCGAAAAAAATCTGCCGTTTGTTTTCGACCGCTTCTGGCAGGCGGATAGTTCGTCGAAACGGAAATTTCAGGGAGTGGGCATCGGACTGGCGCTGGTGAAGGAGATGGCCGAAATGCTGCGCGGCTCGGTCACGGTGCAAAGTCAGGAAGGCAAAGGCGCGACGTTCACCGTGCGGCTGCCCTGTCAAAAAGCCCAAACATCGGCGGCGAAACACGAAACAGCCGCGCCTGTGGAAGACGGCGCAGCGGCATCCGAAGAATGGCTGGCGAATTTGTATCACCGCGCGGAATTGTTCCCGGCGTCGTCGGCAAAGCGCGTTCAAGTCACATCAGTGCAATTGGCCGGTCACAAGCCGGTCGTGCTCGTCGCCGACGACGAGCCGGATATGCGGCGATTCTTGAAAGCGGAGTTGAATAAAGATTACAACGTGATCGAAGCGGCGGATGGTTTGCAGGCGTTGGAAAAAACCGAACAATTTTTGCCGGACATCATTCTGCTCGACATGATGATGCCGGGAATGGACGGACTCGAAGTCTGCCAGGAACTGCGCAGGCGCGAAGCCACGGTCAACATTCCGGTTATTATCCTGACCGCGCGCGCGGACGAGGAGACAAAGTTTGACGCATTGCAACTGGGCGCGAATGATTTTCTGGCGAAGCCGTTTTCGTCCATCGAATTGCAGGCGCGCATCAAAAATCTCATCGAGTCGCACGATTATCAGCGCAAACTCTCAAAGCAAAATCTGGCGCTCACGTCGGCAATTGATCAGATTAAAGAGACGGAGATGCAGTTGGTGCAATCAGAAAAGCTCGCGTCGTTGGGCCGGTTGAGTGCCGGCATCATTCACGAAATCAACAATCCGCTGAATTTCACAATGACCGGGTTGTTTGCCTTGCGCAACAAAACCAAACAACTCGCGCCGGAGCAGCGCAATGAATATGACGAAATTCTCAACGATGTCGAAGAAGGTCTCAAACGTGTGAAAAACATCGTGTCTGACTTGCGCACGTTCACACATCCGGGCGGTGGCACCGGCGAGCCGGTGGACGTACCCGAAATGGTCAACACTTCGCTGCGTTTTCTGGCCGGAGAATGGAAGGACAAGGTTCAAATCGAGCAAAATCTGCCGCCAAACCAGATTGTTTGGGCGAATCGCAGCAAATTGATCCACGTTTTGGTGAATCTGTTGCAGAATTCGATTGACGCGCTGGCGGAGAAAAAGTTCGATGAGGGCCGCGCAACGATTTGGATCGACGGCCGCATTGAGGGTAACCGCAGTTTGATTACCGTTCGCGACAATGGCCCGGGCATTGATCCGAAAGTGGTGGACAAGATTTTTGACCCTTTTTTCACAACCAAAGAGGTGGGCAAAGGCATGGGGTTGGGGTTGAGCATTTGTTACCGGATTGTGCAGGGCTATGGCGGGCAAATCTCGGTGAAGAGCGAGCGCGGAAAATTCTGCGAGTTCACCCTGGATTTTCTCGTGAAGGATGAGGTGGAGTCGCCAACAGAAATTGTTCATGGAAAATCTCTACGACTATAAAAGGTTTGCGATCCTGTATGTGGACGACGAGGAAAAGTCGTTGACGAATTTCGCGCGCGCGTTTGGCGAGAGCTTCCGCGTGTTCACCGCCGTGAACGCGCAGGACGGCTTCAAGCTGCTCGAACAACATGCGGATGAAATCGGTTTGCTGATGACCGACCAACGAATGCCAGGCGAAAAGGGCGTCTGGCTTTTGGAGCGCGCAAGGCAGTTACGTCCGCGCGTTCTACGGATGCTCGTCACCGCTTACGCAGACATGGACGCCGCGATTGCCGCCGTCAACAGCGGCGCGATTTACAAATACATCACCAAGCCGTGGGACCCGCCGCAGCTTGAATTGACGCTCCGGCAGGGTCTGGAATTTTTCATGGTGCAGGCCGAGCGCGACCAGTTGCTGCTGGAAAAAATGTCCGTGCTGCGCAACATGATGATTGCCGACCGCATTGTCAGCCTCGGCCTGCTGGCCGCCGGCTTGAGCCATCACATCCGCAACTCGCTCGTCGCAGTCAAAACATTTCTTGACCTCGCGCCCACAAAAATGAACGAGGAGAAAGCGGATTTGAATAGTCTGCGCAATCCGGATTTTTGGAAAGACTATCATCAGAATGTCCAGTCACAGATCGAAAAAATCAACAGTTTGCTGAAAGATTTGTGGACAGCGTCGGAAAAAAATCCGGCGACGCAATTTGCCGACGAAATCAAATTACACGAAGTCGTCGGCGCGGCGCTGGAGATGTTCAAGGATGAATTTGCCGCGCGTAAAATTGAAATCGAAAACAAGATTCCCGATTCATTGCCCGCGCTGCACGGCGACCAACTGAAGTTTCACCGGCTGTTTGAACTGCTGTTCAAGGACGAGCTGGCCATGTTGCCGGCGGGCAGCCGGATCTCCCTGAAAGCGGAATTGCAAAATGAAGGCACGAAGCCGGAAATCGTCCTGAGCATCAGCGACAACGGGCTGGGTTTGCCGGAGGAAGCGTTGCGGGTCATCTTCGACCCATTTGTCGTCCAAGGCAGCGTGCCGTCCGAATATGGCATCCGTTTGATGGCCTGTTTTTTCATCGTTCACCATCACGGCGGAAAAATTGAAGCCAAGAGCCGGCCCGGTCGCGGCACGACGTTTATCATCCGGCTGCCGCTGCAACCTGAACGCGCCGCGTCGCCATCGGCCAACGAAGGTGAATTTCTCCAAAAAGCGCTCCTGAACGAAGGCCTCTGGGAAAAATTACTCGCCAACGGGTGATGGTGTGTTGGTTGGTTGCTGGATGCCGCAACGAAATTGCCGGAGTGGTGTTGGCTGTTTACCTCGCTTAGGCAGAGACTTTTCGCTGTGAAAGCGGCGTGGGGGTGCGTGGCAAGGAATGGTTTGTGTGCCTCTTAATCTCCACTCGCTAAGATGGCGCGTTTTATTTCGACCAACGGCTTGCAGGACGTTTTTCTAATAGCGCAATCTAATCCTATATCACCCGTCAATGTGGGTAATAAATTTCACTACACACTCAATAAAATTTCATCCTCGCTGCAAGTTTCCATTGACCTCAGAGCCTGACCTGTGGAAAATGTGCAGGCAGTGAAGGTAACCGGGCACAGTTGTAATTCGTTTGGTGCGCGATGAAAACTATTTTGGTATTGTCGAATCACCCTGATTTCGCGGAGACGGTTCGCGCGGGTCTGAATCCTGAACAATACCGTGTTGTTCACCGTCTCGGTGTGGATGAGGCCGAGCCGCTGCTGGTACATGGACTGGTAGACGCGTGCATTCTTGACGTTGATCTGATGGATGTCGAAATTGTCTGGGCCGTCGAACGTCTCCGCCGCCGCGATGCCAAATGCCCCATCATCGCCTACACTGCTTACAGTGAATCCGCGTGGGAAGAAGAAGCGTTTCTGCACGGCATCACCCATATCCTGACCAAACCCGTCCGCACCCGGCTCTTGAGTTCGCTGTTGGAACGCTTTTGGAACATGCCAACTCAACGCGCCGCCTCGCCAACCCCGCCCCCCGCGCCAATTTTATCCCTGCGTCCGGCTGAACCACCGCCAAGCCGGTTCGTCAAAACGTCACAAACGCTCGACGTGCTGCGCGATTTCTCTTCAATTCTCACTCACTCGCTGAACGCCGAGGCGATGCTGAAACAATTTTTATTGTTCCTGCGCGAAATTTTGAGCGTCAATCGCGCCGCTATTTTTTTGAACCGCCCGTGTTCGCCGATGGCCGAGGGTTTTTCGCCCGATGACAGCCGCCGCCTGCGTTCCGCCGCCGCCATCGGGCTTTCGTCCGGCCTGCTCGAACATTTTGAACTTTCGCTCGACTCCGGCATCGGCGGACAGCTTTCCAAGCTCGGACGGATTTTGCGGCGCGACAATGATGAAGCGCGCGCCGACGCCGAAACGCAAAAAGAATTTGAACTGCTCGGCGCACAAGTGGCTGTGCCGATTCCCGACCGCGAAGGAATTGTCGGCCTCGCCGTTTTCGATGGGCGCGTCACCGGTGAACCGCTCGTGAACGTCGAGTTGGAACTCATTTTTCATCTACTCGAACAAGTCGGCCTCGCGCTCCGCAACATCTGGCTGCACGACCAACTCGCGAGCAACCACGAGATGATGACCGACGTGCTGCGCGAATTGAGCAGTGCATGCATCGTCGTCGGGCACGACCTGAAAGTGCTGCACGCGAACAAGGCTGCACGCCGACATTTCGGCAAAAAAAACGAGCGCACCGGCGGCTTGGAATTCAGCGACCTGCCGCAGCCGCTCGGCGCAAAAATTTATCAGGTGCTCAAAACCGGCGCGGCGATGGGTCCGTATCGTTACGAGCCGGAAAATTCGCCGGGCACGGTCTATAGCATCAGTGTCGTGCCGTTTCAACGGGGCAACTCTTCTGTGCCCGTTTCCGCGCTGCTCACTGCAGACGACCTCACGCATGCCGATCAGTTGCGCAAATTGGAAGTCGAAGCCGCAAATCTGCGCCTCATCAAAACCATGGCCGACCGCATGGCGCATGAAATCGGCAATACGATGGTGCCGCTTTCAACGCATCAGCAGTTGCTCACGGAAAAATACAAGGACGCCGAGTTCCGCCAGTCACTCGACCACGCACTTGCCGACGGCGTCAAGCGCGTCACGCGGCTGATCAATCAGATGCGGTTCCTCGCGCGCGAAGGCCAACTTGAACCGCAAGCGTTTCCGGTAGAAAAATTGATTCAAGAAGCTTACCAGGAGGCACGCAAACATCAGGCCACCGAAACCACGCAGTTACAATACGAAAATGGAGGCAAACCTGTCGTCATCACTGGCGACCGTGCCGCGCTTAAGCATGCGCTCGCCGAAATCATGCTCAACGCACTTCAAGCCAATCCGAAGAAGCCGACAGTTGGTGTGCATTTGTCCACTGCTTCAAACAAAGATGGGCGGCAGGATTTGCAGATTGAAATCGAGGACAACGGTTCTGGTTTCACTGCTGAAACAGCACAGAAAGTGCCGTCCCCGTTTTTCACCACGCGTAACGTCGGTTTGGGACTTGGCCTGACCGTCAGCCGCAAAATCATCGAGACGCATCGCGGTAAATTGGAAATCGTTCCGCCGCAAGCCGGCCAGCACGGTGTCGTCCGCGTTTCGCTGCCGATGGATTCAGCCGTTGTTACGGCTGCGTGAAGGGAAATTCCGTACTCTTCTGAATTACTTCAAAAAAGGTCACGAGGGGAATCTAAATTGGAATTGCCCGGCTCAAAACTTTTTTGGCCGGAAATTTTTTTATCACGGTTGTGAATTAACAAACCGTTTTGATAAACGATGTAATAACCGGCTGTCAGGCCAATGATGAAAAACGTCAGCGGACTTTGCATCGGCAGGGGATGATTGGGCGCAGTTGAAATGTCACGAAACACCATGAAACGATAAGTGATGCGTCCGATCAGTAACATAGAAAGCGCGAGGCCGATGTGCACGTTGGGCGTGTAAAAATGACCTTCATCAGTCGTTTCAAAACGCGTGAGATGCAATCCAATGAAACCCAGAAGCGCCCCCAGCAGCAAACCACCGCCGAAATCGAGCAGCAAGTTCGTGTTTTGCAACGACGTGCTGACAATCAGCACGCTGGCGAGGGAAAGAATGACGATGGACGTGATGGCGCGGCGCGGATTCAATCTTTGTCTGCCGATATTACGGCGCACGCGGCGATAAATGCTCCAGGCGAAAAGACAAACCAACAGGATGGGGACTAAATGCGACGACGACATAGATGAATATTAAATTGTCAATTCCGCCTGTCGAGGGGAATCATTTCCAAAAATGTCGTTATGAAATCACACCCCACTTTAGAAAGAATGCAAAGAAAGCCTGGAAATTTTATTTTCCTTCAACGCCTTTGAGATAGGCGAAAATGAGTTCCGGCAAATCGCGGCTATAACCGCCTTCCAGCAAGCTGAACATCGGCACGCCAAGCGCCCGCAGGGATTGGCCGAGCCAGTGAAAATCCTCCACCAGCAGCGTGCCTTGCGCGAGCGGATCGCGCACGTAGGCGTCGAATCCGGCGGACACGGCGATGAGGCTGGGCGAGAAATTTTTCAGGTCGGCGAGTGCGCGAACGAGCATGGCGCAATAAGTCTTGCGCGGCGCGGACGGCACGACGGGATAATTGAAACAGTTTTTGCCGGTATTTTTTCCACCCGTGCCGGGGTACGCGGGGAACTGGTGAACTGAAAAAAACGCGACGCCGGGCTGGTCAAGCAAGATGGCTTCCGTGCCGTTGCCGTGATGCACATCAAAATCAAAAACAGCAACGCGTTTTGCGCCGGTTGCGAGAGCTTCGAGAATGGTAATGGCAATGTTATTTAAGTAGCAAAACCCCATTGCCTGTTCGCGCAAAGCATGATGGCCGGGTGGTCGCATGAGACTGAAAACATTTTCGCCATTGCGCGCTGCTTTTAGAGCGTCGAGTGCGGACGCAGCGGACGCGCGGGCAAATCCAGAAATGTTTTCGTATGCGGGCGTGTCGGCGTCAAAGTCCTGCGGGATTTGCAGGCGAGCGAGATGCTCCGGCACATGGGCGCGAAGGATTTGTTTGTCACTCACGCTGGTTGGTGTAACCCAAGTGAGCGGCAATTCGATCTGACTTTTCAATCGCTTGACTGTAGCCGTAATTCGTGCCGGGCGTTCAGGATGGCCGTAGAGCGAATAATCGGCGCAGCGTTCGTCGGTGATGATTTTCATCGGTCGCAGCAGGCTTAACAAAAAAATTTACAAATGCGAGAGTGGATTCTTTTTAGCAACGAAATTGCGTTTCGTTGGATTAGGGGCATCAAGGATAAAATATGAAAAGAAAATTTGTCGCACTCGCGGCAATGCTCGGCGACATTTGGTACACGGCCTCGCTCGCGGCGCCGGAAGACAAATATCTCAAAGCCCAACTCGACCAGCACAACGCCGCAAATTCGCAGTTGAAGTGAATCGTTTTGAAATTAGTGGGACCTCCTAGCTTTGAACCGAGGGCCAAGCGATTATGATTCTGGGCGACCGTGGTTCCAAGCAATAGTCACCAGTCGCAACAAGTCGCAATCACACTAATGTTTTCAATGGTTTAAGAGTTATCGTGTTTTGTGATGCAATTTGGAACGATAGATCAGTTTCCTTCGGCCACCAAACTTCCAGTTTGCTTTCCGTCGCGTTATTGTGTCATTTGAGCCGGCTTTATGACTACCCAAATTTATCTTGAGCAACGGTTGATTTGCGTCGCGGTCATTGACAACCCGGATGACGCCGTGCCGCTCACCGAAGCGCTACTCGCCGGCGGTCTCAATACCATCGAAGTCACCTTTCGCACCGTCGGAGCGGCGGATTCCATCGCGCGCATCCGCAAGATGCTGCCCAATGCCATCGTCGGCGCAGGCACTTTGCTGACGGCAAATCAGGTGAAACAAGCCGTGGATGCCGGCGCGCATTTTGGCGTGTCGCCCGGCTTGAGCGAGGCTGTTTCCAAAGCCGCGCATGAAACTCAATTGCCGCTGTTTCCTGGCGTCGTCACGCCCACGGAAATCATCCGCGCGCTGGAACTCGGCTGGAAACACCTTAAGTTTTTTCCGGCGGAAACTTTTGGCGGTGTGAATGCGCTGAAGGCGCTTATCGGGCCGTTCGGTCACACCGGCGTGAAATTTATTCCGACCGGCGGCATCACGGTAGCGACGCTGCCGAATTATCTCGCGATTCCACAAGTTGCCGCCGTCGGCGGCTCGTGGATGGCTGAGCGCAAACTCGTCGCCGACAAGTCGTGGGGCAAAATCACTGCGATAGCCGCCGAAGCGATGAAAACCATCGCACTGGCTAAAGTCTGACCCATCGTGCTTTCGATTGTGCGAATTTTCCTTGGCAGGATTTCTTGCGAAGTTTTCACTTTGCATTTCTGCCACCGGAATTTGTTTGAGGAAGGGGTGACCTCACAAAAAATCATATCCGTGAGAGTTGCCCTAACCGCAAAAAAAGGGTGTGTGCCCGACCCATGGGGACAGGTATGAGTACCCCAAAATTGGCAACGCAGATTATTTAATCAATAACGAGTTTGCAAGAAATCGCAAAACACATTTATTTACAATGGCTTGAAGATGGTGGGCCCGCTCGGATTTGAACCGAGGACCAAGCGATTATGAGTCGCCTGCTCTAACCGCTGAGCTACGGGCCCGCAAGGCCGAACGTAAATGAGTTCCGGCCAAAATGGAAATCCATATTTGAGGCGGGTTGGTCTTTCAAAAACGATAAGCCAATTTTGATTGCGACTTCTCCCGCAAGCTGTTTTGTTTGCGTGCCGCAAATTTCCCGTGAAAATCACAAACCTGAATCCGGATACCGACATCGGCGCAAGCGCGTGGCTTGTGGAGGTGGATGATCATCGCATTTTACTCGATGCCGGAATGCACCCGAAACGCGAAGGCAACGACGGATTGCCTCTATTTAACGCGGCCAGGAACAACGACCTTGATGCGATTGCGATTTCGCATTGTCATCACGACCACGTCGGCGCGCTGCCGGTGGCGTTGCGGCATTTTCCGAAGGCGCACGTGCTGATGAGCGAGTTGAGCTACTTCATCGTCGAACGCGTTCTGCATAATTCGGTGAATGTGATGACACGTCAGCGCGACGAACTGGGCATCCGCGAATACCCACTCTACACGCATGATGAAGTGGACGATATCGCGTCGCGGTTTCAGGGTTTCAAATACAACCGCGAAGTTGAATGGGCGGCGTTCCACAAAATGCGCGCGGGGCTGCCCTCGCCGACACTGGAATTTTACGATGCCGGCCACACGCTCGGTTCGGCGGGTATCATGCTTCGCGGTAAAAAGGAAACGCTGTTTTACACGGGGGATGTTTGTTTTCATGATCAAACGATTTTGCGCGCGGGGCGTTTTGAAGACGTGAAGGCCGACGTGATGATCATGGAAACGACGCGCGGCAATCGCGCCGTGCCGCCGGGGTTCACACGCGAAAGCGAAATTGAACGGCTCGTGGCCGCGATTCACTGCGCGCTCAGGCGCAAAGGTTGCGTCTTGATTCCAGCGTTCGCGCTCGGGCGCACGCAGGAAATGCTGGCGTTGCTGGCGTTGCTCATGCGCGAGGGAAAGTTAAAGTCGCAGCCAATTTACATCGGCGGACTGGGGCGTGTATTCACGGAAATTTACGACCTCGAAGCGCATCGCACGCATCGGCAGCACACGAATCTGCAATTGCACGATGCGCTCAATCTCGTGGTGCTGGAAAAAGACCGGTCGGAAAACATGAAGTTGAGCGGCGGGAAAATTTTTGTGATCACCGCCGGCATGATGAGCGAAAATACGGCGGCGCATCATCTCGCGGCGCGCATGATTGGCGACGAACGACAGACCATTTTCTTTGTCGGTTACGCCGACCCGGATTCACCAGCAGGAAAATTGAAGGCTGCCAAACGCGGTGAAACGTTTGTGTTCAGCCCAAGCGCCGGTCGTATCACGCGCAAATGCGAGGTGCAGGATTTTGATTTGACGGCGCACGCGAACCGTGAGGACTTGTTGGATTTTGTCGGCCAGGTTTCGCCGCGCGTAATTTTGCTCGGTCACGGCGATGAAGATTCGTGCCAGTGGTTTGAGAAACAAATCACCGGGCGCTGGCCGAAGATAAAAATTTTCCAACCGCAGTCCGGAAAAACAGCACAGGTTTAAGTCTGGAAACCAAAATCACCGGACGAAACTAAATTCGCCCGGTGATTTTGAAATCCCGCGGGGTGAATTTAATGCGCGGCGTTGTTCCCGCTGACAATGTTGCCAAGGTTGAAGATCGGCAGGAACATGCAGATGACCATGCCACCGATAATGATGCCGAGGAAGACAATCAGCAACGGTTCGAGCAGCGACATCAGACCGGAAAGCGTGTTTTCAATTTCTTCATCGAGGAAATCCGCGACGCGCTCGAGCATATTGTCGATGTTGCCGGTTTGTTCGCCGGCACTCAACATGCGGATGACCATGCTGGGAAAAATGGGGTTTTTGCCCAGCGCGGCGGAAATGCCCTCGCCATGTTCGATGTCGTTAGAGGCGGACTTGATGGCTTTTTCCATGACAACATTGCCCACGGTTTGGGAAACGATTTGCAACACTTCCAGAATTGGCACGCCGCTGCGAACGAGTGACGCCAACGTGCGTGTAAAACGGGCCAGGCAAATTTTGTGCGCGATTGCGCCGAAAATTGGCAGTTTGATCCGCCGCGAATCCCAAAATGCGCGGCCCGGTTTGGTTTTGATGAAATGAAACCATCCGTAAACCAGCCCGCCCGCCAAGATTAACACCAGCCACAGGTAATGTCTCAATGTGTCACTTATATCCATCAACACCTGCGTCGGTCCTGGCAATTTCGCGCCAAACCCAGAATAGACATCTTTGAAGACAGGAATCACTTTTACCAAAAGAAATGTTGTGATGCCAATCGCCACCACCATCACAGTAATCGGATACATCAAAGCGGTTTTGACTTTTTTGCGCAGGCGGTCGGCGTTTTCAAGATAGGTTGCCAGGCGCGATAGAATTTCCGCCAGCAAGCCGCCTTTTTCACCCGCCGATACCATCGCGACATAAAGCCGGTTAAACGCCTTGGGGTGTTTTTTTAACGCTTCGGAAAAACTTTCGCCACTTTCCACCCGCGTGCAGATGTCCTGAATCACGTCGCGCATCGCTTTGTTTGGCGCCTGCTCGCCAAGTGCTTGCAATGACTGGATGATGGCGATGCCCGCATCAATCATCGTCGCCAACTGGCGCGTAAAAACCACCAGATCGGCCAGTAATATCTTGCCGCCCTTGGTTTTGCCCTTTTTGGCGATCTTCTCTTCGATGGACAGGACGAGCAGGTTGCGGTTGAGCAACGCGGCGATGGCGGCCTGTTCCGTGGTGGCTTCCACCGTATTGCGCATTTCGCGGCCGGAGGCCGATTCCCGGGCTATATAAGCAAATGATGGCATACCTTTTCTATGATAAAAATTATTGCGCGTTAACCGTTCCGCTACGGCGGATAGCCGACTGCTTTCCGACTAAAGCACGCCTTGTTCCAATTCAACCTGCTTTGAAAATTCACAGCGCGCTATTTTTCAGATCACAAAAAAAACCTTCCTAAAAGGGGCCGATGACTGTCCCGACTTCACACAACGACTGCACGAAATTGGGATTGGAAATTTCAACTAAATTGCAACTTGTTTTTTATCAACAGGTTAGCAATCTTCAATTATCTAAAAAAAACTGTTGTAAAATTGTCCAGATTACCATATTTTCATCGGCAATTGCACCTCGCGGTGCCAGGGCAAGCAGTTTTGCCTTGAGCGCATAAGCGCAAAAACAAACAAACTATTAACAAACAACATCGGAGGAACCAGATGAAGTTTAATAAATGGACAGTGGCTCTGGCGGCAATCGGGGTGGTTAATCTCACCTCGGCGGCACGCGCAGATGAGAAAATCAGTCAAGTGCAGACCGCACTTTCAAACACAACACTTAGCGGTTATGTGGACACGGCGGCGATATGGCAAATTGGACCAAATGGTGGTACTGCAGGAAATCTTCCTGCCGAAACTGCAACAGGAGGAAAACTAGGAGACGGTTTTCTATTAAACGTCGTTGACTTGACTCTCGACAAGCCAGAGGACGAAAGCCCATGGGCTTCCGGCTATCATGTTGAATTTCAAGCCGGACCCGATGCAGTGGGAGGTGGCCTTACCCAAGCCTTTGTGAGGCTGCGTACCCCGGTTGGTAATGGCATTGATTGGCAAGTTGGTGTTTGGGATACCATTGTCGGTTACGAAACTCTCAACGACCCGGCCAACCCGAACTTCACCCGTTCTTTAGCCTATGAAATTGAGCCAACAACGCACACGGGTATTTTGGGCACATACAAAATCAATGATGAAGTCACGGTTCAGGCAGGCGTGGCCGATGGTTCTAATGTTGGCACAGCTTCACCAGCAGGTGTTAACGGAAGATCCGGTATCGAATCCCAGAAGGCTTACATGGCAGACATCCAATTGACTGCGCCGGATAGTTTTGGCTGGGCAAAGGGTGCTACGCTCTATTTAGCTGCCATCAACGCCGACGACTCTACTCTTGGCGGTGGTTCGACAAGTATTTATCTTGGCACCACAGTTCCGACACCGATGGCTGCGCTCAAGTTTGGCGGATCATTTGACTATGTTTCCTTCCATAATGCCACACCGGCCAATTCGAGTCAGGATAGTATTTGGGACATTGCTCTTTACAGCACCTATCAAGCAACGGACAAACTCTCGCTCAATTTCCGCGCTGAATATTTGGATAACTCTGAAGTAGGTTTAACTACGCCAACGCCATTCACAAGTGTAGGCGCAAGCAATGCTGAAGAGTTCACGGCCACTGTTCAATACAACCTGTGGGCGAATGTGTTGAGCCGGATTGAATTCCGCTGGGATCACGATGAAACCACCACTCCCGGCAGCGGCTTTGGTGCGGCCGGAACAAATCATAACAACTTCATGCTCGCGGCCAACATTATTTACCAATTCTAATCTAATTTAGAATTCGCACGCCCCTTTCGGCAAAGCCGGAAGGGGCTTTTTATTTCCCACAATCAACTTTTCCGCCATAATCCCGCCGTCCAGATGCAATTCATTTACGACATCTACGCGGCGAAACGAACGGCCCAAAAGCCGGTCATCTCCTTCGAATTTTTTCCGCCGAAGACCGGGGAGGGCGATCGCAACCTGCTGGAAAAACAGATTCCCGCGCTATTGGAGGCAAAGCCGGATTTCTGTTCCGTCACTTACGGCGCGGGCGGCAGCACGCGCGACAAGACGTTGATGATCGTGGATCGCATCCAACGCGAACATGGTTTGACCGCACTGGCGCACCTGACGTGCGTGAACCACACGCGCGACGAAGTGCGCGCGCTGCTCGAAAAAATCCGCGCACTGGGCTGCAAAAACATTCTGGCTCTGCGCGGCGATCCGCCCAACGGTGGTGAATTCCAGCCGACGCCCGGCGGCTTTGAATTTGCCGGGCAGCTAGTAAAATTCATCCGCGAATCGGGGGATTTTTCCGTTGGCGTCGCCGGTTTTCCCGAAGGCCACACCGCGTGCAAGAATGGCAAACACGCCGACTGGCGGCATTTGAAGGAAAAGGTGGACGCGGGCGCGGATTTTGTCCTCACGCAATTATTTTTCGACAACGCGGACTATTTTGAGTTCCACGATTTTGTCTCGGTCAAGCTGGGCCTGCGCGTGCCGCTCGTGCCGGGAATTATTCCGTTTTTGAGCGCGACGCAAATCGTTAAATTCACACAGCTTTGCGGCGCAAAAATCCCGCCGCTACTGCGCGCAAAACTGGATGAACTCGGCGGCAACGATGAGGCGGCGGCTGAATTTGGCATCGAATATGCCACGCGGCAGTGCGAGGAATTGCTGCGCGCGCGGGTGCCTGGCCTGCACTTTTACACCCTGAACAAGGCGCGTTCAACCGTCCAGGTTTTGAAAAATCTCGGCCTGGCGTGAAATTTCAGTGCCGGATACTTAAAACAAATTTCCCACCACCATGCCGACGACAGTCAACGGTCCTTGATCTTCCAAACCGTCGGCGGCCTTGTCCAGTTTTTGCAGTGAGAGTTTGGCATTCTTGTAAAATTCCTGATCGTTGACGAGTTTGCCAACCGTGCCTTGACCCTGGTTTATTTTCAACAGGATTTGATTCAGGTTCGTCATTGAGGCGGTGGTCGCATTGTAAAGAGTTTCATCCGTCACCAGTTTGCCCAACGTGCCCTGGCCATTGGTAACGGTGTTGATGACCTGACGCGCAGAGGCCAGAGTGTCCTGCAAACCGGAGACGGTCGCCATCGCAGAATTGTAAAGCGACTGGTCGTAAATCAGTTTGCCAACCGTGCCTTGTCCGCTCGCAATCTGGCTTGAAATGCTCTGAATGTTTGAAAATGTTATGGAAATGTGCGCGCTGTTCTGCCGGATCAAATCCGTCAGCGGCCCAAGCAGATTGTTGATGGTGTCAGGGGTGAAACTTTTGGTCAGGTTTTCGATGCCAGTGGTGGCATTGTCAAGCTTGGCCATGATGGCGTTGAGGTCAGGCTGCTCCTCGGTGCTGAGCACCACACCGTCAACGGCGCGCGGCGCGTCGGGCGAGCCAAAATCAATCGCTACAAAATTCTGCCCCATCAAGCCGGTGAATTTAATGACGGCCTTGCTGTCGGTTTTCACAACGGCATCGGAGTTCAGCTTCATCGTGACTTTCACTTTTTGGCCTGCAAGCGTGATTGTTTCGACGCGGCCGATTTCGACGCCGGCCATTTTCACGCTGTTACCGACTTTCAAATCCTGCACCGTGTCGAACAGCGCGCTGACATGATAGCCGGAGTGGAGGAATTCCACCCCACCGAGGGTTTCGATGATGATTACGGCGGCGATGATTGCCAGGGCGACAAAAATGCCGAGTTTGGTTTCAAGTGAATTTTTCATGGGCTTTGAGGTTGAGGTTCGCGTTGAAAATCAATGTGCAAAAATTTTTGGACGAGCGGGTCATCGAAGCGTTTCACTTCGTCCGGCGTGCCAATGGTAAGAATACGGCCTTCGTTGATGACGGCGATGCGATCGGCCACGCCAAACGCCAGGTCGCGGTCGTGCGAGACAATCAGCGATGTGACGTGAATGCGGTTCTTGAGTTTCAAAATCTCCTCGCCCACAACCACCGCCGACAGCGGATCCAGTTCGCTGGTCGGTTCGTCATACAGGATCAATTGCGGCTCTACCACGAGCGCGCGGGCAATGGCGGCGCGCTTTTTCATGCCTCCAGAAAGTTCGCCGGGCATTTTGTCGGCGGCATCTTTCAGTCCGACATCGGCGAGTTTTTCAGCGACGATGCGCGCGATCTCTTCCGGCGGTTTCAGCCGGTGTTCGCTCAAATAAAGCCCGACGTTTTCGCCAACAGTGAGGGAATTGAGCAGCGCGCCGGATTGAAACACAAGCGCCATGCGGTATTTACCGGCGATTTCATCGGGTTGAATCAGTTCACCATTGATCAGAATCTCTCCGGCATCGGGTGTTTCCAGACCGATGAGGTGTTTGAGCAAAACACTTTTGCCGCTGCCGCTCGGCCCCATGATGACGAAGGTTTCACCGGGCTGCACCGCGAAGTCAATGCCCTTGAGTACTTCCTGTCCGCCAAAACTTTTGCGCAGACCACGCACTTGAATGGCAACGCCGGAATGGTTGTTGGTTGGGTCGTTAATCATTGCAGTAAAACGCGCGTGAGCACGTAATCAAAAATGACTATGAGGACGATGGAATTCACAACGGCTTTCGTGACCGAACGGCCAATGCCACGCGGCCCGCCTATTGTCACCAGACCTTGATGGCAGGAGACCGCGCCGATGATCAGTGCGAAACAAAAACTTTTGAACACGCCGTTGGCCACGTCCTTTAATTCAACCACGTCGCGCAAACCGGAGTAAAACGTCTGAAATGGAATCGCCACATGATTGTTCATGTCCGCCACCACCGCGCCGCCAAACCAGCCGACCAGAATCGCAAAAATCACCAGCAATGGCAGCGCCAGTGCGATGGCGACGATCCGCGGCAACACTAGATAGTGAATCGGATTGATGTTCATTGTGCGCAACGCGTCAATTTCCTGATACACGCACATCGAGCCGATTTCCGCCGCCATCGCCGAGCCGATACGGCCGGCAATAAGAATCGCCATCATCACCGGTGCCAGTTCCTTGGCCAGCGCGATGCCGACAATGCCGCCAACTGCGCTCGACAAACTGCGCTCCACGAGTACCGGGCCGGTTTGCAGCGCCAGAACCGCGCCGATGAAGAAGGACAGCACGCACACCATCAATAAGCTCGCGTTGCCGATTTCAAAAAACTGGTCGAATACTTTTTGCCGCTGCCGCCACGCGACCGGCAACGCCAGCAGGGTGCGCCAAAGTAACAGGACGATTTCGCCGATATTTTCAAACATAACTTGAGCGTGTTTTCATTTCGTCAGTTGGCTCGCCTGCATGTGCGATTTAAACACCGGAATATAAAACAGGTACAACTTTTTAGTTTCCGAGTCTGATTGATACTGGAAAAGGCCGAACAGGAGCGAGCATTTTTTGGACGTGACCGTGATGTCGCAGCGATAAAAATTCCAGAGTAACGATCGGCTGCTCGCGCCCGCTTGGGGATTGTTTTCCGACCGCCACAACGACCAAAGCGGCGACCAATTACGCTCGACGCCGCGGTTGTCTGGCAAAACCGGCTCAATCGGCGCAAGAATTTGCAACCGGCTGTTGCCGTTGAAATCACGGTGCCAGGTGAAGAACGGCCACATATCAACCCGCCGCTTTTCCGCGCCGGTCTGTGTGTTTTTCTCCACCGTGTTTTCATATAAATAAAACATGACACTCGTCCGTTGCTGGTCGAGCGGTTCGGCATGAAGACGGTGGAAACGGTAAAGCGGCCAGAGGTAGGAATCACTTTCCAGCGTGTTGTTGTGCGATTGGCTGAACAATGGCCACACACGCGAAGTGGTTTTGCCTTCGCCACGAGTGAAGATTACAAACGGCCACGGTCCCTGCCATTCGCGGTATTCTTTTCCTCGTTCGTCAATCCAGGTGAAAAACGGCCACAACACCGAGGTGGAATCGCGCCGGGGCGAGCGTAATTGGATGTAAAACGGGAGCGCACTCCAGGTTTTTTCCGGGTCGTCCGTACCGATGCCGTCGGTCACCTTGAAATAAAACGGCCAAAGCGCAAAAAATTTGTCGTGGCCGCCGACAAGCTCAACGTCACCGAAGCCGTTGGTTTTCGTGGTCACGTCTTTATGCTCACTGCCAACGAGCGGCCAGAATTGCCAGCCGCGCAAGCCGTCGCCGTGGCAAACGGAAAAAAACGGATAAAGATAATTGTCGGTGACGAGGTCGCGCTTTTGGGTTTGACCGTATATCGGGAACATCACAAAGAAAATTTTGTCGCGGAACAGGCGGTTATTGATATGACCATAAAATGGAAAAACGGCGGTATAATCTTTACTTGCATCCGGTGACCGTTGCTGGAAGTAAAATGGAAAAACTGTGAAACGCTTGCCGCCGGAGTCGTCCGGTTCCTGCCCGCCGGAAAAACTCAACAGTTGGATCAATTGCCAGCGATATTCATTTCCGTATCGTTCGTAAGTCAACAGCGGGTAGCAAAAATCGTCCTCATGTGATTCAACCGTCGGATCGGTGTCATGTGAAAAAAGCGGCGGCAGCGACCAGGTTTTTTCTGAATTTTTTTGTTGGTCGTAAAAAAAAGGGCCGACGGCTTCGGTGCGCCGGCCGGAATCAAGCGTCAGGGAAAATTGATCGAACAGCGGTCCGACGTGAAAAATTCCTGCGGCAAAACAAACCGGGCAAAATCCAAATGCGAAACTTAAAAAATAAATTTGCAAACGGCTAACAAATATCTTCAAGCCGTTTAATTTGACAGTATCCGGCAATTTAAATTTTTGAAATAGGCTCAATATGCGTTATCGTTATTTATTGTCTGTTTTAACCGTGTTTTACCCAACAAAAAGTTACTTTTAACATTGAGGTTGACTTTACTCTGTTTTTCAATATCTTTTTGAAACTTGAGGTTTTTTACCTCGGTTCCTCCTGACCCGGTGTCGGCAATGTTTTGCTGACACTGGGTTTTTTAATCAGCGGACGCCAGCGGCCAAGCAAATTCAGCAACGCGGGCAAAAAGGTCAGTCCCGCAATCATGCACGTTGCAATGCCAGCGGACATCACGCAACCTAAACTGTGAATGCCTTGATCTTTGGCAAGAATGAGACTGCCGAAACCGGCGATGGCCGTCAATCCAGACACAAGCACGGCTTTGCCGGTACTGCGCGCAAGAATGCCTGGAGTTCGTTCTTCAGCGAAGCGATTGAGAATTTGAATCCCGTTGGTCACGCCAATGCCTATAACCAGCGGCAAGGTCATTATGTTCGCCAAATTAAATGGAATGTCAAACCAACCCATCAAACCAGCCAGCCAAAGTGTGCCAATGCCGACGGGCAGCAACGATAAAATTACCGAGCCGAGCGTGCGGAAATGGATGAAGACCAGAACGGCAATCGCGGCGAGCGAATACCACGCCGCCTGTACATAACTATTTTTAAGCAGCGTTTCATATTCATAAAGTTGCACGGGCGTGCCGGTTGCGTTTTCGTCCACCGTTCGTAAATCGGCGACGAACTTTTCCAAGTTCGCGCGCTGCCAGACATCACTTTTTGGATAAACCTGCAACAGAAATTTACTGGTCTCGCCAACAAATTGATCGCGCAACGCCTGCGGCAAATCCTCGACGCGCAATGGCGCACGGTCATCCTGATTTTGCAGCGATTGAAAAGTTTCGCGAACATCGGCGAAAAGTGCCTGCTGAAATTCCGCAAGTTTGTCCACGTGTTCCGCGAGTGCCGTAGTGTCACCTTGCAGCATGACTTTGCGCAAATTTTCAATGGCCTTTTGCAAGGAAACAAATTGTTGCTCAAGTTCTGGATCGCTGTTCCCGTTTTCTTCCAGCGCCGCGCCGCAATAGCCGTAAAGCGAATAGAGCGTTGCGCTCAAATCATTTATGTTCACAGGCTTAAAGTCCGGCACTCTGAATTTCAGCGACGCGACCTCCTGCTTGATTCCGCGAATGAGTTCCAGTTTTTTATTTTGGTTCGTTGGGGAAAAATCATAGAGCATATCCAGTGGCAGTTCGATGTCGGCGACCGTTGGCAATTTTCCCAACCTTTTCTGCAACGAAATGGCGTCATTCAAGTTGGTTGCGACGATGGCACCGAATAGCACTGATTTGTCCGCATGTGCCAATTTTTGTTCAAATACGACTGACGACAGGCTGGGGCTTTGCAATTCCATGAGGTTGTAATCGAATTTTACGTTGCCTCGATCAATCTGGGTCAACGCCAGAACCCCGAGTGCAACGGTAACGCCCACAACGAGCGCCGGACGTTGCAGCCATAAATTCTCGATGCGCGCGCGATGCTCGTCTTCACGCGTGGCGTGGTCAATGACGTCTTGCTGGCCGCGCAAAAGCAAGGCTGGCAGCAAGGTCATCATGGGCACAAGGCAAAGCAGCAGTCCGCCACCACAAATTACTCCCATTTCTTGAATGCCTTTGAAATCCGTGAAAGCCATGGCGATAAACGCGCTGGCGGTAGTCATTGCACCCATGAGAATTCCCTGGCCGGTGAAGGTCATCGCTTTGGTCAGTGCGGCTTCCCGCGTTTTTCCATGGCGCATTTCTTCTTCATAACGGGTAATCAAATGCACGCCATAATCAATTGCCAGCCCGATGAGAATTGGCACGAATGTGATCGTCAAAATG
Organism: Verrucomicrobiota bacterium; assembly: GCA_050015635.1. GTDB lineage: Bacteria > Verrucomicrobiota > Verrucomicrobiia > Limisphaerales > UBA11358 > UBA11358. Next base: position 174,772 of record JBEKBA010000001.1, on the reverse strand, counting down.
TTCAAGTGCCCGACCGTCACCGTCGCGAACGCGAGCGTGTAAGCCAGTCCGACAATCAAACAAATGGTCGCCTTTACCGGACGGCCGGTTTCGTTGTAGCCGTATATGAAAATCAGCGCGCACAAAACCAGCGCCACGATGCTGGCGAGCGTCATGTCCTTTTGCGACTGCACCATTTCGTCGTAATCCAAAACCGGTTCGCCGGTCAGACCGGCATTGACGCCCGGCACTTCATATTTGGTTTGCTGAATCAGCTGGCGCAATCGCTCGATGGCATCACCGGTCACGTCTCCGCTGGTTGTGTGCTGATGAAACACATTTTCCGAAATGGCATTCTTCAGAAGTTTCCAAAGCGCGGGCGGCGTGCCGTCCGATTCTTCAACCGGCGGGTGCGTCGTGAGCAAAAAAATCTGGTTGTCGTTAAAGGTGATATAGATGTCGGAAACATCGGTCGCGCCAAATAGCGACGCGACACCCGGCGACGGCGGTTTGCCGGGCATTTGCAGACTGGCGGCGGCCTCCCTGACAATGTGCGTCAACACCGGCAGCACCTGAACGAGCGATTCCGTTTGCGCGTTCGTTTCGTGCGGCGCGGTGCGGAACGCCGTGTTGATTTGTTCAAAAAATGAAACGAGATTCGTCGTCTGTGTGAATTGACGGATGAATGGCGCGGCGCTATGCAGGTTTGCTTGAATGGTTGCTAAATCATTTTCCGGCACAAAGAACAGTGCTTTTGTCCCCAGCATCGCCAAGTTTTGTTGGTAAAAAACGTCGTGGAACAAATTGGTTTCTGGCGTCATTTTTGCGGCCAGTCTTTCGATAAACTGCCGGTTCTTTTCCAAGTCATCACTTTCCGCGACAACAACCAAGTCATTGCCTTGCTGTGGAAACTCCTTTTGCAGCGCGAGAAAATTCCGGTGATTCTTCAGATTCGCGCCGACCAGATCGTCACGGTTCGTGTCGAAATGCAAAAACGCGACGGTGTAGCAAATGCAGGCGACAAAAAGAACGGCCTGGGGGTAAACAAACCAGCGTGGATGACGGCAAACCGCTGCCGCCAGTTTGCCCAGCAGCTGTGCGAGAAAAGAATCGGCGCTCAATGCCTTCATGCTTCATGCCGCGCATCCACGTCTCGGAAATTTCCGTGTTGAAAAAATTCTCTCACGCCGTCGTGTTCCTTGAGAGCTTCAATCAATTCGCTGTTTCCACAAAGACCGCCGTGCCGTAACACAGCACTTCAGTGATGCCTGGTGCGATTTCATTCGCGTCATAACGCACGCCGATGACCGCGTTCGCGCCGAGCTGGCCCGCGTGCAGTATCATTTTGTTGAACGCGTCCTCGCGCGCCCGTTCGCATAAATCCGCGTAGAGCGAAATGTTCCCGCCGAAAAGGCTCTGAATGCTCGCGCCAAAATTGCCGACGATGGAACGCGAGCGCACCACGATGCCGCGCACCACGCCGAATGATTTGGTCACGCGATAGCCGGTTAATTCAAACGCCGTTGTTGTTAATGGATGTGTCAGACTCACATGGGAATTGAACACGAGCGAGCACGGCGGCAAAAGCGAAAAGTTCCTACGGCGAGAGAAATGAAAACACGGGTTGATTCCGCAAAATGGTGAAAATGATGGCGACGGCGAGAAATGTCCACAAAAAACTTGGCGGAACATTCAACATCGCGTTCGGATTTTGCCTTTTCCGAAAAAAGAATCGCGCGCTCCAGATCGCCATCGCCGCAAGCGACAAAACGAACAGCGCGTTGTCGTGCAGCGCGCGGAGCAAATGACCGTGCAGTAATTGATACGTCGCCCGCGTTGCGCCACAGCCCGGACAGTTCAAGCCGGTCAGTTGATGAAACAAACATGCCGGATAAAATCCATGAGTGCTCGGATTGAAGAAAAAAACAACTGCGCCAGCCCCGATCGCTGTCACACCCATCACGACGCCGGCAAAAAGTCCGATCAACGGCGGCCCAGCCATTTTTATTTTCGGCGGAACGGCTTGCGGTTCGGAGCGCATGACTTATTGGAATTGACTGGTGTTGATCACAATGTGTGAGTGGCCGGACGCCAGCGCAATCAGCAAAAGCAGAAAACTGGCTGTGGAAAGAATGAGTCCGGCGATGACGAGACTGCGACCGGCGTGCAACTCCGGGCGCTCGCTAATTTGCACGAGCGCGATGATCGAAAAAATAAGACCGAGGACATTGAACGGAACCCCGCCGCAACAACAAATGAATGTCACCGACAGAATCCCGAAAATCAAACCGGCAGTCGCAAAGGCATTGGTCTTGGGCATTTGCCCTGCGGTTGAAGCCGCAGGCCGGAGCGGAGTAATGGTAGGCGGCGTGCCGCCTGCGAAATGCGCTACGAATTCCGGCAACAGGCCGATAAAAGTCCAGTCCTTCGCGCCGTCCGTGAACACCGGCGTCTGCCGTTCGACGCGGTTTTCCACAATCCACTGCCGCAATTGTTCGGCGGTGATTGGTCCGTATTCCTTGCCGTCCTGTCCGATGATTTTATACATGATATGCCCTATTCATCTTCGTTTTCGGAAATTGCGCAGCTCGCATCCCCGCAGACGCCGCGTTTCGCTTCGGCGACAAAGTCCAACATGATTTTGGACGTCGAACTGCTGAAATCCTTTTGCGCTTCTTTGATTGCCTCCCGCAAATTTTTCCCGCTGCGAAACAGCGCGTGATAAAGCCGTTTCAATTCCAGCCGTTGTTCCGCCGTGAAACCCGCGCGGCGCAAACCCACGACATTCAATCCGCACATTTCATTGATGTGCTGCACCATTGTGAACGGCGGCAAATCCTGGCTGACGCCTGAATTACCTTGCATAAGGGCCAGTGTGCCGATGCGGCAGAACTGATGCACGACGCAGTTGCCGGAAAGGAACGCACGATCCTGCACCGTCACATGACCGCCAAGCAACGCGCCGTTCGCGATGATGATATGATTGCCCAAATGAGAATTGTGGCCGACGTGACAATTCGCCATCAAATAATTATGCGAGCCAATAACCGTGTCCTCGGTGGTTTTGTTCGAGCGATGCACCGTGACGTGTTCGCGGAAAATGTTGTGGTCGCCGATGCGTAGTCGCGTCGGCTCGTCCTTGTATTTCAAATCCTGCGGTGCGTCACCGATGACGCAGCCCGCGTGGAATTTATTATGCGAGCCGATTTTTGTGATGCCTGTGAGATAAACGTGCGACCCGACGACGCAATTCGCGCCGAGTTCGACGCCTTCGTCAATCACGGCATACGGCGCGACTTGAACCATCTTATCCAGTTTCGCTTTCGGATGAATGATGGCGGTTGGGTGAATCACTTTTGCTCCAAATTGTATAATTTCAAACTAAAACTTTTCCCTCTCGTTCTTATACTTACTCGAAAACGAAACGCATCGCCGAATGGATAAATGAATTTTAAATTTCCACGCTCTTTAATGTCCTGAATTTGCTGCTCCAAGGCAATGCTTTGGAGAAGTAATTCGATGTTTTCTGGATTAACTGGCGGCCCTTCAATTGTATGCAATTCTCCTTGAACTTGAATTACGGGTGGCACGCCAAAATCTAAATGCAATTCCTCGGCTTTTTCTGCATTTACCAAATTTAACAAATCATCCACTGCATACATAATTTTATCCTCATCATTCACTGATAAAAATGTCCCAGCTCGCGCAGCGACGCGTAATCTTTCCGCCGTTCCGCCGTCGCGCGGCCAATGATGATGTGGTCAAGCACTTCAATCTTCAAAAGTTGCCCGGCGCGAATCAAATCGCGCGTCACTTTGATGTCGGCTTCACTCGGCGTCGGGTCGCCGCTCGGATGATTATGCACGAGCACCAGCGCGGCGGCGTTGGCGGCAATGGCCATTTTGAAAACCTCGCGCGGATGCACCAGAATCGTGTCCAACGTGCCCTGTGAAATCGGCTCAACACGAATCAGCCGATGCCGCGTGTTCAACAGCACGACTTGAAAAGTTTCAACTTGAAGCAGGCGATTGTCCTCGCGCAATAAATCCACAATCGCTTCCGGCGCTTCGAGCACAGGTGATTCTGTCCGCAAATCCGCCGCCATTTTTCGCGCAAGCGCGAACGCCGCCACGAGCGTCACCGCCTTGTCGCGCCCGATGCCTTTCACTTTCTGTAAATCCGTCACCGACGCCTGCGCCAGCAATTGCAGCGTGCCGAACTTGTGCAGAAGTTGTTTACCGACTTCGACGGCATTCACGCCTTTCAATCCCGTTCGCAAAAGGATCGCAATCAATTCCGCGTGGCTTAAAGCGTCCGCGCCGAGCGCCGCGAGCCGTTCGCGCGGGCGCTCGCTGACCGGCTGATCTTTGAGCCGCAGGCTTTGAGACATGGGTGAATTTGTAAGCCAAGCCTGGCGCGAAAACACGCGGAAAAATTGCCGAACGTTCCACCTGCGTGTTAGCCTTGCGAAACAATGGAATTGCCCCGCGAAAAAATCGACGGACGCCTGACGCCAACGCAACAACTTGCCGTCATCGCACGCGGCAATGTGCTCGTCATGGCTGGCGCAGGCACGGGCAAAACCCATACGCTCGTTGAGCGTTGTCTGGATTGTTTGTGCAACGAACACGCGTCGCTCGGTGAAATTCTCGTCGTCACCTTCACCGAAGCCGCCGCCGCCGAAATGCGCCAGCGACTTCGCCGCGCGTTGAGGAAAAAAATACAGCAAAATCCCGGCGACATACATTGTGCCGAGCAACTGGCGATCTTTGACGCCGCGCACATTGGCACGCTCCATGGCTTTTGCCTGAAGCTCGTGCGTGAATACTTTTACGAACTTGGCCTCGACCCGCAACTTGCCATGCTCGACGAAAGCGAAGCGCGCCTGCTCGCCAACGAAGCACTGGATGAAGAATTACAAATTCATTACGCCGGAGACACGGAATTCGATGGAGCAGTTCAAAAACTGATTCAAATTTATGGCGGTGGACGCGACGAAAAAATCCGCCCGCTCGTTTTGCGTCTGCACAACTATGCGCAAACCCGACCTGACGCCGAAGACTGGCTCGCTCGGCAAATCAAGATATTCACGTCGCCACAACCAAACGAATGGCAGGCATGGCTGCTTGACGGTATCCGCAATTGGCGCGATAAATGGGCGCTTTCACTTGAAAATCTGAAGGTGGAAAACATCAAGGCCGCCGAGTGCCTGCAGATTTTGAAAAAATTGTCGGGGGAATTTTCTTGTAAACAAGCCGCAATAGCTTTTGGAAAAATTAAAAAAACTTTAACCGTCTGGCCCAAAGGCAAAAAGGGCGTTTTGGAAAAGCCGCTGGAGAAATTTTTTGCGGACACAGCTTTTCTGAATTCGCTTACACCGGTTAAAAATGGCCGCGATCCGCTGGCCGAGGACTGGAACTGGGTTCGCGGCCACATGACAGCATTACTCCGGCTGACGCAAAAATTTTCCGCGCGATTTGCCGGTGGCAAACGCGCCGATGGTGTTCTGGATTTTCACGACCTGGAGCAATTCACGTTGAAATTGCTCTGGAATTCTGACACGGACAAACCGTCCCCTATTGCCGAACGCCGGCGCGAAAAAATTCATTTCGTGTTCGTGGACGAATATCAGGATATCAACGCCGCACAGGACAAAATTATTCAAGCCTTGAGCCGTAACGGCGCAAATGCGAATCGTTTTCTCGTGGGCGACGTGAAACAAAGCATCTATCACTTCCGACTCGCCGATCCAAAAATCTTCCGCAATTATGCAAAAAATTGGCGCGGGGAAAACGGTCAAATGATTCCCCTGTCGGAAAATTTCCGTAGCCACGAATCGTTGCTGAACTTCGTGAATTCCGTTTTCGAATTGCTCATGCGCGAAGACATCGGCGGCGTGAATTATGACCACAAAGCGAAATTGAAATTTGGTTCGCCGGGAACACGCGGCAATTTAAGCCTCAAAAAAAAACCGGACCCGCGAGCCGAATTGCTTTTGCGTTTTAAAAAAGGTCACCACGAAAATTCTGATGGCGAAAACGGCAATGACGATTTGGCGGATTTGGAAGAATCGGAAAAAGAAGCGCGGCTGCTCGCGCTGTGCTTGCGCGAATTGAAAGATTCACGCCGTGAAATATGCGACGGCGGAGAATTCCGTGCCGTTGAATGGCGTGACATGGCGATTTTGTTGCGCGCGCCGTCGGGTAAGGCGGAAATTTTTGCGAAACAATTCGAGCGCTACGGAATTCCGATCGTCGTCGAACGCGGCGGATTTTACGACAGCAGCGAAATTCTGGATTTATTGAACCTATTGCAATTGCTCGACAATCCACTACAGGACGTTCCGGCCATCGCAGTGCTGCGCTCGCCGCTCGTCGGCCTGTCGCTCGACGAATTGGCGGCGATTCGGCTCGCCGCGAAGAGCTTGCACTTCTGGACGGCGCTGAACAGAAGCTGGAATTCAAAAGCCGGAATTCAGGATGAAACGCGGCAAAAAATCGGGAAATTTTTAGAACGGTTTGCATGCTGGAGAAAATTGGCGCGGCGGGTTTCATTGTCGCAATGTTTGGAAAACGTGCTGGCAGTGACGCATTACGCCGATTGGTTGCGTTCGCTTCCCCACGGCGGGCAACGTCGGGTAAACGTCGAGCGATTTTTGAATCTTGCGCAAAAGTTTGATCAATTCCAACGGCAGGGTTTGTTTCGATTTTTGAAATTTGTTGAAGCGCAGCGCGAAAGCGAAGCGGAGCCGGAAGTAGCGCCAGTCGCTGAGGAAAACGCTGCTCGCCTGATGAGCATTCACCAAAGCAAAGGCTTGGAATTTCCGGTCGTCGCCGTCGCCGATTTGGCAAAGTCTTTCAATATGCAAGACCTGCGCAACGAAATCATTTTTGACAACGAATTTGGTTTGTGTCCGCGTGTCCAACCGCCGCGTACCGGTCGGCGTTATCCAAGTCTGCCGCACTGGCTCGCGCAAGAACGTCTGCGCCGCGAGCAGGCGGGCGAGGAACTGCGGCTGCTTTATGTGGCGATGACACGCGCGCGCGACGTGCTGATTTTGACCGGCAGCGTCACGGAGAAAAAATGGGAGACGCTTTGGACAAAAGCAAACGTGGTTACGGCGCAGGAAATTCTTGCGGCGAAAAGTTACGCGGATTGGCTGGGTTTATGGTTCGCGCAACAAGTTGGCGCAAATTCAGCGATGCAAGGGGAATTACCAAATCTGCGCTGGCGGATTGCGGACGACGCGGAACTGGTGGGCGAAGCAACGGTAGAACAATCCGAAGCAAAGGTTGAATGGCCGGAACTCGATGGTGAGGTACTGCACAGACTCCGTGAAACTTTGACGTGGAACTATGGATTCAACACGGCAACGGTGCGCAAAGCCAAATCATCCGTCACGGCCTTACGGCGGGAGGCGGCGGATGAATTGGACGAAGAAGCGGAACAAATTTTCCCCGCGCGCCAGTTCGCACCAACCGGACGACGCGACGCGCACATGAAGCTTTCGGCGGCGGACGCGGGCACAGCGCACCACAAGTTTCTTCAGCACGTCGCGTTCGAAAACATTGGCGAACTGGCTGCGCTCAAGGCCGAGGCAGAACGGTTGGAACGCGAAAAAGTTTTGTCGTCGGATGAGCGCGCGGCTCTGGACTTGGAAGCGGTCGCGGCATTTTTGAATTCAGAGCCGGGACAAAAAATTCGGAGACAGGTGGCGAAGATGAAGCGTGAACTGCCGTTCACGGCAAAGTTCAGTCCACTGGAATTATCGGAGATAATTGGAACTAAATCCGAAGCGGGACTCGAAAAGGAGTTCACCGTCGTTCAGGGCGTGGCGGATTTGGTGGTACCGTTGTCGCACGAAATCTGGCTGGTGGATTTCAAGACCGATGAAATTCGCGCAGGTGAATTGCCGGATAAAATAAAACTTTACGCGCCACAGTTGAAGTTTTACTCACGCGCGTTGTCGAAAATTTACAATCGACCAGTTACAAATTGCTGGCTGCATTTTTTATCGGCGAAACGAACGGTAAAAATTTAATCCAGGGATTCGAGCGAAAGTTCGTCTATCGTGCTTTCCTGTTTCGATGATGGGATAGGAATAGTTTTTTCAATGGTCGTCGCGGCGGGTGAATTGGCTTCGCGCAGGCGCACAATCGCGGGACGAAAAAGTTTTCCCTGAAACGTGTAGCCGGCGGCGATGGTTTCGGCCACAGCGGCATCGGCGGGTGGCTTTTCCTTGCTCCCCGCGACTTGATGACGTTCGGCATCGAACAGCTCGTTTGGCGCGGCAACAAACGCCGCGAGGCCGATGCGGCGTACCGTGCCGCGGCAGGCGCTTTGGAAATGAGCGATTTGATTGACCACTTGCGGCTGGCCGGAGCGCACCGCCGCACCATGCAGCGCAAAAATGTGATCGAGGATATGCACAAGCACTTGCAGCCATTCGGCCTCGCCACGATGCAGCTTTTCGATTTCGAGCCGAAGCGTGGTTTTTTCACTGTCGTTCATCTTGTGCATGAACTCCATGAACTCGCGGACTTCGGCGCCCATTTTGTCGGCGATTCCTTTGGCGGCAGCGGAAGTTTTTTCGGCCTGCGCCTGCGCGTTCTCCCATTCGTTCGTGGCGGAAGAAATTTGCGACGCGAGCTTTTCCAGATTTTGAATTTTTTCCGAAACCGCGCCGAGCGCGTTGACTTCAATCAATTTCCCCATCGCGCGATAATCGAGAATGAACGGCACGGTGCCGATCAACGCACCAGACACGGCGGACGCAAAACAAGCGATGATTTCCCATTTGGCAATCGGGTGCGGTGATTTCCAGACGATAAAATAAGCGAACGCGAGCAGCAGTGCGTTGCCAAGCAAAAATGGCCACTTGGGAACTTTCCAATTTGTTGCATCGTTCATCGCCCCAAGTTTCAGGGAAACATGCGGCAAGCGCAAGCAAACGCAATTCGGGGTAGTCCCTTATTATTGCCCAAATTAGGCTCCTACTCATTGCTTTGTCCTCGACTAAGACCGCCTGCGGCAAAATCATTCGCGCGTGCCAACGTGTGTCATTTTCAATCCAGCGGCGCGTGGCGAAAAAGCGAATCGCTTTCGCCGTCAACTCGAAGCCATCGCCGCGCAATGCGCGTTGAAGGCAACCGCCGCTCCAGGCGATGCGCGGCGGCTCGCAGCCGAAGCCGTGACTGACGGTTTTGATTTGATCGTGGCCGCTGGCGGCGACGGCACAGTCAATGAAGTCCTCAACGGCCTCGGCGACGCTCCGGATGGTTTCGCGCGCGCGCGGCTGGGCGTCTTGCCGCTCGGCACGATCAACGTGTTTGCGCGCGAAATAAAAATCCCACAGCGCGTCGAACGCGCCTGGGAAATTTTGCAGCGCGGGCGCGAAACGAAAATTGATTTGCCGCGTGTGGAATTTTCAATGAACGGCGTCTTGCAAAAGCAACATTTTGTTCAACTCGCGGGTGCCGGTTTGGACGCGCGCGCGATTGAACTGCTGAACTGGCAACACAAGAAAAAAATTGGGCCGCTGGCTTACGTCATCGCTGGATTGCAAGCGCTGCGCGGGAAGAAACCGAAAATAACCGTTCGTGTGGACGGGAAAAATTTCACCGGCGAACTGATTTTAATTGGCAACGGCCGTTTTTACGGCGGTTCGTTTGAAATTTTTCCGTCGGCGGATTTACGCAACGGACTTCTGGACATTTGCGTTTTTTCGCAAGCAAACTGGCTCAGGCTGATTCGTTGCGTGCCGAGTTTTCTGGCGCGGCGAAAATTGCCGGAAAGTGTTGTGCAGCGTTTCCGCGCGGCGAGTTTTGAATTGAACGGTGAAACAGCGGCGGCGTTTGAATTGGACGGCGAGTGGATCGGCAATTTGCCCGCGAAATTTTCGATTGAGCACGAACGGTTGCGCGTCATCGTACCGTGAAATCTGATGCCTTTTTACGCTGCTGCCTCAAACGTTTTTTCAAGGACAACGACTCGTCCAAAACTCGTTTAAGCCCCCCATATAAGTGAAAGAGTCCTGATTTGAAGCCGTCCTTTGTTCACAAGGGTTTTGCCGTTGTTTAACCTCTCGTTGACATCCCAACATCCTATGGTTTTTGATGTCTAAACGAGACTTCGGGCTACGCGTGGCCTATCTGCCACGCTCGCCCTCATCGCTCACGCGAAAACCGGTTCCGGACGGATGGTTTGGATAACGCCTGATTCCTTGCCGTGTTACGGCACGGCGATTGAATAAATCTCACCGCTTAACATAATGGCGTAAATTTCGCCGTCCTGATCTTCGGCAAAACTGCTGATGTTTTTCGATTGCTGGAGCAGCGTGCCTTCAGCCGTCACTTTGTGTGCATCGCGATCGTAGCGGAATCCCCAAATTGTGCCGAGGTTGTAATCGCCGTAAACATAAACGCCTTCGAGCGCGGGGAAATTTTTGCCGCGATAAACGTAACCGCCAATCACGCACAGACCGATGCTGTGGTCGGGAAACATTCCCTGCGACTGGAGGTTTGGCCGGTGTGTGTATTCCATGACGGGATCAATGTATTGCGCACCGGCCGGGCCGGGCTTGAAATGATGCGCGCCCTCACGCACGCTCCAGCCATAGTCCCCGCCTCCGGTGACGAGGTCAACTTCCTCCCACAAATCCTGGCCGACGTCGCCGACCCAGAGATCGCCGGTTTCGCGGTCGAAGCTGTATCGCCACGGATTCCGCAAACCGTAGGCGAAAATTTCCTTGCGCGCACCGCTGTAGATGTCTGGCTCATGGACGAACGGATTGTCGGACGGAATCCCATATTCCAATTCCTCCCGGTGCCAGCCGTTCATGGTTGTGCTGCGCGTGTTCACGTCAATGCGTAGCATTTTGGCGAGCAACGTGGAAGTACTTTGGCCGCTGCCGAATGGATCACCGCCGCTTCCGCCGTCGCCTAGACCGAGATAAAGATAACCGTCTTGGCCAAAACATAATTCCCCACCCTTGTGATTGGAAAACGGCTGTTGCACTTTCAAAATGATGCGCTCGGAACTCAGGTCGGCCTTATCAGGATCAGTCGCGGAGACTTTGAATTCGCTGATGACACTGCGGAACGGAAAATTCAGCGGCTGTGAATGTTGATCCGCAGGATTTTTTTGGTTGTAATAAATGTAGAACAGGCCGTTGGTTTTGAAGCCGGGATGAAATGCAATACTCATCAGGCCGTCCTCGTTGTCGAAATAAGGATGGCGGTCTTCAATGTTCAAAAATTCCCTGACGCCACTGCCGTCTGAACCTTTTTTCACGACCAGAATTTTCCCAGCCTGTGCGACGATAAAGAAACGTCCGGAGCCGTCCGGCGCTTCGCTCATCCAAACCGGGCGGTCAATCTGCAAATCGGGGAAAACTTGTTTGAGTTCGATATTTGGCAGCGGTTGCGCCACGATAACACAGGTAAAAACCAGCCAACAAAAAACCCACGCCGAAAGCAGTATTAATTTTTTCATGGTCAGAAGACGAAAGCGAAATTCGGCAAAAATGTAAAGCGCGGCGTTCGAAAATTTTCGAATCGCCTCCCGAAATGGTTTTGCTAAGATAATCAGCACCAGTTGAAAGCACTCATCGAAACCAGAAACACGCGGCCCGAACGGGTTTTCCTCGTCTGCGTCGAACTCAAATCGCACAATGGCGCGGACACTCGCGATTCGCTGGCCGAACTTGGTGAACTGGCCGCGACCGCTGGCGGCAAAGTCATCGGCGACGGCACGCAAAAAATGGAATCACTCAACGCCGCCACGTTCATTGGCAAAGGTAAAGCCGGCGAATGGGGAGACTTTTGTCAGCGCAGTGAAATTGATACGGTCATTTTCGACGACGAACTTTCGCCTGCGCAAAGCCGCAATCTCGAAAAAATTTTTAACTGCAAAATTCTCGACCGCACGTCGCTGATCCTTGACATCTTCGCGCAACGCGCCCGCACACGCGAAGGTAAAATTCAGATTGAGCTGGCGCAGTTGCAGCATTTGCTGCCACGCCTCACCAAGTATTGGGGACACCTGTCACGTCAAAAAGGCGGCATCGGGATGCGTGGCGATGGTGAAACGCAGTTGGAAACCGACCGCCGCCGCGTGCTTGACCGCATCGCCCGGATTTCGCGCGAACTTGAAATCGTGCGCCAGCAACGCTCGACCCAGCGCAATGGCCGCCAACGGAACAACTGGCCGCTCGCCTCCATCGTCGGTTACACGAACGCGGGTAAATCCACGTTGCTCAACGCGCTGACCGGCGCGCAGGTTTTGGCCGAGGACAAATTATTTGCGACGCTCGACCCGACGACGCGGCGGCTGAAATTGCCGACGAACCAAAATGTGTTGCTCACGGACACGGTGGGCTTCATCAAAAAATTGCCACATGCACTAGTCGAAGCTTTCAAGGCGACGCTCGAAGAAGTCGTGCAGGCGGATTTGCTGTTGCACGTTGTGGACATCAGTCATCCACAAGCCGGGGAACAAATCGCAGCGGTGAATGCGGTTCTCAACGAAATTGGCGCGGGCGAAAAACCCACGCTGATGGTCTTCAACAAAGTTGACCGGCTCAATGGTAACGGTGCGTTGAATCGTTTGCAGGAAAAATATCCGGACGCAGTTGCGATTTCTGCGACAACGGGTGACGGCATTTCAATTTTGATCGAGGAAATCGGGACGCAGTTGCGTCCGGCGCGCGAATTTCTGGAATTGCGCGTGCCGCATGAACGGGCTGCTGTCATTGCGCGGCTGCACAAAGTCGGGCAGGTCATCGAGCGGCGTTACCATGGCAAAACCGCGAAGTTCAAGGCCCGTATTCCACTACATCATCACGATGAATTCGCGCCATTTATCGTGCGCGGAAGACAAACAGTTTAAAATTCAAGACGCTTCTTCCGTGGTGAATTCAATTCCGCCGGTCCATTTCGCAACAAGATTGTAAATGAGAGCGGCGATAGCTCCGCCGATGAACCCAATCACCGCATAAATAACAGGCAGAAAAATTAGGAAGCCACCCGTAAAAATGGCGGGAAGTCCTTGAGAGCCTGTTTTCGCGGTGTTTGCAACACTAGCCAGCGAGTGAAGGAGAAAAAAAGGAACGATAATAATTAGCGACATAACGCCATAAACAACAGCGAGAACAATTCCAAGTTTTACCGGAGCAATGTGAGTGAGTCGTTTTTGCATGGTTTGATTGGGTTGAGGGTTATTGCAGATTTCGCAGGCAGTGTTTTAGAATTGTTGAATTGAGTCAATTTCCGTGACAAATAATACAACCCCAACCCTTGCTTGCCCTGTCACCAGTGTCGGTATATTTGTTGTGCGTCTCGCAATTTTATGTCACAAACCGGTCGCCAATCGCTCAACACCAGCAACGTTCTCTGCGTCATCATGGGTGGCGGTCAGGGCACGCGGCTGTTCCCGCTGACGAAGGATCGCGCCAAGCCCGCCGTGCCGTTGGCCGGCAAATACCGGCTCGTGGACATCCCTATCTCGAACTGCATCAACTCCGGCTTCCGGCGCATTTACATTTTAACGCAGTTTAATTCCACTTCGCTGCACGGGCACATTTCGCGGACGTATAAATTCGATCCGTTCACGAGTGGCTTTGTGGAAATCCTCGCCGCGCAACAAACTTTTACCAACACGTCGTGGTATGAAGGCACGGCGGACGCGGTGCGAAAAAATTTGGTTCATTTCCTCAATCATGATTTCGATTACCTCATCATTTTGAGCGGTGACCAATTGTATCGGATGGATTTTCGCGAAGTCATCGCGCAACACGTCGAGACCGGCGCGGACATCACCATCGCCTCGATTCCCGTCGGGCGGAAGGAAGCGCAGTCGCTGGGCATCTTGCAAATTGCCAACGACCGCCGCATCACACGCTTTGAGGAAAAACCGAAAGACCCGACCGTGCTTGATTCGTTTAAATTGCAACTGGAATTGCAATCAAAACTCGGAATCAAAGGCAGTGGCGAATCGTTTCTCGCCTCGATGGGCATTTACGTTTTCAACCGCGACCTCATCCGCGAGTTGCTCGACAACCCGCTCTCCGATTTTGCCAAGCATATCATTCCTCACGCCATCCATTCGCGCCGCGTTTTCTCCTACGTTTTCCAAGGCTACTGGGAGGACATTGGCACCATCCGCTCGTTTTTCGACGCGAACCTTGATCTCGTTTCCGAACTGCCGCGCTTCAATTTCTTTGACATGAGCGCGCCGATTTTTTCGCGGCCACGCTATTTGCCCGGCTCGAAAATCAACGGCGCGCAGATTGACCACGCCGTGATTTCCGACGGCTGCATCATCAATCACGCGCGCATTTCCAGCAGCATCGTCGGCCTGCGCACCGTCGTCGGCGCTGGCACGGAACTGAACCGTGTCGTCATCCTCGGCAGCGACTATTACGAGTCGGAAGAATCGGTACTCAAAAATGCAAGCCAAGGCAAGCCGCGCATTGGCATTGGCGCGCATTGCAAGATCGAGAACGCCATCATTGATAAAAATGCGCGCATTGGAAACAACGTGACCATTTCACCGGTCGGCAAAACTGACAATTTGGATCACGAATTTTATCACATCCGCGACGGCATCGTCGTCATTCCCAAAAACGCCATTATCCCGCACGGAACGGTAATTTAAATTCCGCTGCCGGTCGCTCCCAATATAATCTTGGGCCGGAACATCTTTTTGGTTTACGGCGTGGCTGGTTTGCTTTTCTGAATTTCTGAGGGTGATTGCGCTGATCCGTTCGTTGTCTGGATTATGGCTGTCCGGCCCTTGGCTCCGTTCTTCATGCCGAGCTTGTCATTGCACTGCGCGTATAATTCGTGAACACTTTTGCACGCAGCAAAAGTTCGGTATGTCACGCAGACCTCAAACGCCAAAGCTCGCTATGATGATTCTCGGCGTCGGCTCGTTTGCGCACAGCATCGGGCGCGCGCTGGTGGACACGGGCGCGAATGTTTCGACTTATCTGACGCGCAATTACGGACACTTTTCGCCGTCACTCATCGGAAAAACGTTTTCGCGTGACACATTTTCCAGCCCGATTCCGCTCCTCAAGGAAAATAAAATTGATTGCGTCATTCCGCAATCCATTGATTGGGCGCAGTCGCCGTGGGCGGAGGATTTGCTGAAAGCGAAGACCCCGATTTTTAGTCCGACCGGCGAAGCGATGCGGATTGAAAGCGAACGTGATTTTGCCCGGAAACTCTGCGCGGATTTTGAAATTCCTTTTCCACAATCCTACGTCGCGCAGAACCGGCTGGAGGCGGAGCGCATTTTACAAAGGCACCCTCAACCGTTTGTCATCAAGAATCCGCTTTGCTCGCCGACGAGCCCGATCCACACGATTTTGTGCGAGACGGTCGCCGACACGCGCGCGTGGCTGCGGCACGTTAACTACGCCGAGGGTGTTTTTTTGCAGGAATATCTCGGACGCGCCGAGGCCGGGCACATCGCGCTCGTGAGCGGCGGCGAAATTCATTCTCTCGTCACGAATCAGGAATATAAATATGCCTTCAACGGCAACCTGGGCATCATCGCCGGCGCGCCGCTTGGTGGACTTGTGGAACGCGACGAAAATGACAAATACGGTCTGGCGCATGAATTGATTCATCCGCTGAAACCGTGGCTGCGCAAGGCGAAATTCAACGGGCCGTTGCAAGTCACCGCCATCAAGCGCGGCGGCAAATGGCACGTCATCGAATACAACATCCGCATCGGCGTCACGTCCGGCCCGATGATTTTGCGGATGCTGAAGAATCCGGGGAATGTTGTTTTGCGAACGGCACGGAACGAAAAATTAAAATTACAGTTCAACGAAAAATTGAACTTCGGTTGTTCGCTCACGCTGGCGGGCTACGGTTATCCGTTCACGCAGGTGCGCGGGCCGCAATTGCCCCTGGAAACGGACGGCCATTTCGACTGCGACGTGTGGTGGAACGAAGTCGCGTGCGGCGCAGACGGTAATTTGATTACCACCGGCCATCGCATCGCGGACGTGATCGCGCTCGCGCCGAAACTGGACGCGGCGATCGCGAAAGCCTACGCGAACATCCGCAAAATCCGCGTCGTGGGCAGCTATTTTCGGACGGACGTTGGAAAAAGTTTGTGGCCGCCGGGAACGGTTTGACTCGAATTGTGCGGATTTTCGCGGTTTAATCCGTGCTAATTTGTGAAATTCGCGTCCCGATTTTGCGTTTCCTTTGGCATGATTCGTGGTTTAACAGTTCCATTCGATTTGATGAATTTGAATTCCGAAAATTTTCCGCTGCGGCCGGCTTGGACCGAGATTGACCTCGGCAGGCTGCGCCGCAATCTTCAACTCATCCGCCGCGACCTGCCGTGCAATGTGAAATTGCTCGCCGTCGTGAAGGACGAGGCTTACGGCCACGGCGCGCTGGACGTGGCGCGCGTCGCGGTGGAGGAGGGCGCGTGGGGCTTCGGCTTGAGCACGCTCGAAGAGGCGATGCTGTTGCGCGACGCGGGCATCACCGCGCCATTGCTGTTGCTCGGTGAACGGCAGGAGGCCGAGCTGGAATGGTGCGTAGCCCACGACCTGACCGTTTGCGTGAATGAACCGCACACCGTACGCGCGCTCGCCACAATCGCGGCAAACTTCGGCAAACAAGTCCCGGTTCACGTCAAAATTCACACGGGCATGAGCCGTTACGGCGTCCGGTGGGACGAGGCGCTGCCACTCATCGAACAAATCGCTGCGGAAAAGTCGTTGTTGCTCGAAGGTGTGATGACGCATTTTTCGCAATCGGATGAAACGGATAAAACTTTTGCGAATGTCCAGTTCGCACGGTTCAACGAAGTTCTGTGCGCGATGGAGCGGCGAAAAATTTCCACGAAACTACGTCATACCTGCAACAGTGGTGGTTTTCTAGATCTGCCGCACGCGCATCTGGACATGGTGCGTGTGGGCATTTTGATGTATGGCGTTTTTCCGTCGCTGGTCTGTCGGAAGATTTCCGGCATCGAGCCGGTCATGTCGGTAAAGGCCAGGATCGCGGCGATCCAAAAATTGAAACCCGGCGAAATGGTCGGCTACGGGATGCGTTACACGGCCAAAACGGAACGGCGCATTGCCGTTCTGCCGATTGGCTACGGCGACGGTTTTCCGCGCGTGCGCAACGAGGGTTGCGCGCTCATCCACGGCCGGCGCGCGCCGCTCCTCGGCGGTATCGCGATGGACGCGCTGATGGTGGATATCACGGATATTCCCGAAGCGAAGATGTGGGGCGAAGCGGTCTTGATGGGCAGGCAAGGTGGTGAAGAAATCACTGTACGCGATATCGCGAAACTGAAAAACTCCGTGACTTACGACGTGCTGACGAATTGGCGGCTGCGACTGCGGAGAAAATCGGTGAATGACTCGAAACCAGACGGGACCCGGATTGCGCGGATTGTCACGGATTCAAGCGAAGCCGGATCAATCCGTGTTAGTTCGTGAAATCCGTGTCAAAGTTTTTTCCATGAAACTTCTTTTCTCCGAACAAAACTCCGACTACGAGTATTACCAGTTTCCTTACGCGATTTGGGCCGTGCCGGAGGACGGCGAAACGCCGGCGGATATTTTCAACGCCGGCTTCCTGCCGTCGTCGCGCAATTTGGATCGGTTTTATTTGTGCCGGCAGGTCCGCGTGAATTTGGCGAAGTTCAAGCCGTCGTCCGAGAACCGCCGCATTCTACGCAAAGGCGCGGGCATTGACGTGAAGCTTGTGTCGCGTGACAAATTCGATTACACACCGGAATGCCGCCGCTTTTTCAAGACCTATGCCGACATCAAATTCGGCAGGGACGTGATGACATTTGAGCGGCTTGATGCGCTGTTTGCCGCGCCCATCATCTCGCACCTGCTCGTGTTCATCGACACGGAGAAGGGCAACGAAATCGGGGTGGCCACGTTGTATCTGGAAGGCAAATCGCTGGCGTTTTACTACTATGCGTTCTACGACCTGAATTATTACACCCGCAACCTCGGCATGTTCATGATGACCTCGGCGGTGGCGGCGTTCGCCGAACGCGGCTTCAAAAATCTCTACCTCGGCACGTGCTACTCGCGGATGGCGCTGTATAAAACCCAGTTCGCCGGTGCGGAATTTTTCAACGGCTTCCGCTGGTCGGGCGACATGGACGAACTCAAATTCATCATCAAACGCGACAAAAAGGAACTTCACCAGCACCTGCTGGAAACGGACGAATACCGCGGGGAATTTTACGGTGGCGATTTTGGGAAAATTGTCGAAGCCGGTGCGTTCACGTTAAAAATAAAGTGAGCGGCGGCTCGAACTGAATCCCATGGCGGACAATCAATTGCTTCCGTGACCTGGCGGATTTTGGAAAAGTCTTTTATTCGAGCGGGAATCACCGGTCTCCATTTTCGATTTTGCGCGTGCTTTTGGCTGCGTCGAAGACCGTTTCAACATTTCTTCCACTTTTGAGACAAGCTCGTCTGGACTGTATGGTTTCGTTAGGAAACAGTTGACGCCGGACTCCAATGCGGCCAAACGGCTGAACTCGCTGCGCATGCCAGTCAGCATGATGATGGGGATGGAAGCGGTGACCGGGTCCTTCCGCAATGCTTTACAAATATCAAACCCGTTCAATTCGGGCAGCATCAAGTCCAGCACAATCAAATCCGGCAGAACGGAACGGGTTTTTACGAGGGCAGCAACGCCATTGGCCGCCGTGCCGATGGCAAAACCTGCCTTTTTCAAACTCCAGCGGACTACTTCGAGTTGATCTGGATCGTCATCTACGACCAATATTTTTCTTCGCATAAGAATTGGTTTAACCCATGCCCAAACAGGTAATCGCACTTGGGTAGGAATAAGGCACTCCCGCGAATAGCAGGAATAATGCCGCCTTGTCGAATCTAATTTCCCCGTAAATAAAGGGAAACTGCGCTTTTATACCAGACCAGACCGCAAACGTTTTACGTCGGCGACCTTGAAAAAGTTGGCAACCGAATATCATTCCGTACAACCTCCGGCGGTTCCAGCGTCGTCGGTCGGTCGTGATCTAAATAAGTTTCGCAAACGAGGAAGAAATCAGCCGTCGCTGTCACCCGGCGGATTTCGTGCAGGAATTTTTCATCCACCCCGTCACCGATGAAGTTCATGAATTTTTTCATGCGCTGCACTTGCGCTAATTCGCGCACGCCGGGTGTGATTTCGCTTTCCCACAGTTCGCGGATGTAAGCCAGCACGTCGTGACCAGTCGGCAATTTTATTTTTTTACCGGGAAACTGCGCGCGAATCTGGTCGAACAGCCACGGATTGCGAATCGCGCCGCGTCCAATCATCAAACCGCGGGCGCCGGTTTCCGCGACAAGCATGAACGCCTGTTCCGCGCTGTGGATATTGCCGTTGGCGAATACCGGACAACGCAACTCGCGCACCGCCTGCGCGATAAGGTCGTAACGCACACCGGGGCGATACATCTGCGCGACAGTGCGCGCATGGACGGTGAGCAGGTCAATCGGATGTTTCGCGAAAACCGGCAGCAGCGCGTCAAACTCGGCAGGCGACGCGAAACCGAGGCGCGTCTTCACGGTGAACGGAATCGTCACCGCATCGCGCAACGCGCCGAGGATGGCGTCAATGCGTTCAGGTTCGCGCAACAGGCCGCCCCCCGCGCATTTGCGATAAACAATCGGAGCCGGACAGCCGAGGTTCAGGTCAATCGCCGCGATGGGATAATGCTGCAATTCCTTCGCCGTGCGTACGAGCGATGGAATGTCGTTGCCGATAAGTTGCGCGATGATGGGGCGTCCCGTGGGATTTTCCGTGATGGATTTGAGAATCCATTTTTCCAGATGCGAGACGGCATGAACGCGAAAGTATTCCGTCCAATAAACATCCGGCCCGCCGTAACGTGCGATGACGCGCATGAATTCCAGCGTCGTCACGTCCTGCATCGGCGCAAGTGCAAGCACGGGCGCATCGGCGCGGAGCAAATTCAAAAATGTTTCGGACGGAGTCACGCGAAATGAGAGTCTGCCGCACAAATGCGCCGACGCAAGCGGGTTTCGGGTGAAGGTGAAGTGAATACTATCGGTTTGAGGATTATCCATTTCCACGGAACAACAGCATTTGTTCCTTGTTTGGTTCGGATTGTTCAGTTGAAGTCAGCCGATTCATCGGCTATTCTCTTAAGACTATGACTTTGACGGAAAAATTACTCGCACGCGCGGCAGGCAAATCAAGCGTGCAGGCCGGGGACAACATCTGGGTCAACGCCGATGTGCTCATGACGCACGACGTTTGCGGGCCAGGCACCATCGGCATCTTCAAGCGCGAATTCGGTCAGACTGCGAAGGTCTGGGACAAAAATAAAATCGTCATCATTCCCGACCATTACATTTTCACCGCCGACTCGAAGTCCAACCGCAACGTGGACATCCTCCGCGATTTCGTGAAGGAGCAGGACATCCCGTATTTCTACGACGTGATTGACGACCCGGATGGCCACTGGCAATTCGACGCGTCGAAGGGAATGTTGAACCGCCAGTACGGTTCGCGTTACGCGGGGGTTTGCCACACGGCGCTTCCGGCAAAAGGCCACACGCGGCCGGGCGAAATTTTGTTCGGCACCGATTCGCATACGTGCATGGCCGGCGCATTCAATCTGTTCGCCACCGGCATCGGCAACACCGACGCTGGCTTCGTCATGGGCACGGGCAAGCTGCTCATCAAGGTTCCCGAAACAATGCACTTCCGGCTCGAAGGAAGATTGCAACCGGGCGTGATGGCCAAGGACATCATTCTGCATTGCATCGGCGAAATCGGTTTCGACGGCGCGACCTATCGCGCATTGCAGTTCGACGGCGACGGCGTGAAATATTTGTCCATTGATGACCGCATGACCATCGCGAACATGGCGATTGAAGCGGGCGGTAAGAACGGCATTTTTGAATTCGACTCGCGCACGCAGGAATACGTGGACGCCCGCACTAAACTGAACGGCACGAAATCCACCTACGAACCGGTCGCGCCGGACAGGAATCAAAAATTCGTTTACGAACTCGTCGTGAATCTCGACCAACTCGAACCGACCGTCGCGTGCCATCCCGATCCCGGCCGGCGCAAAAAGGCAAAGGAAATGATCAACGTCAAATTGGATCGCGCCTACGTCGGTTCCTGTACCGGGGGCAAGACGAGCGATTTCGTGGAGTTCGCGCGCATCTTGCGCGGCAGACATGTCGTGATTGACACGTTCGGCGTGCCCGCGACGCCGGAGATTGTTCACGATTTGCAAAGCACGCGCTGGGGCAAAAAAACGATTTGGGAAATCCTTGTGGACGCGGGTGTGCAGATGACGGAAAACGCCGGCTGCGCCGCGTGCCTCGGCGGGCCGGTGGACACGTTTGGCCGCATCAACCAGGCCGGCATCAAATGCATCAGCGCGACCAACCGCAATTTCCCCGGACGCATGGGCGACAAGGAATCGCAGGTGTTTCTCGCGTCGCCGATGACCGTGGCCGCGAGCGCGATTGCCGGAAAGATTGTTGATCCGAGGGAGTATCTTTCAAATTAAACCTGTTGTTGTATCAATTTGAAGGTAAGGACGGCGCCCTGCGCTGTCCGTAATAGAGTGCGGCGTCACGCTGCCCGTCCGCAAGGACCGCCACGCGGTGTGGCGCAGTTCATTGTTTCTGGCTGAAGCCGTCCAATTCAGCAATGAAAGCGCTCGGCCCGCCATCCCGATAACCAACTTGGCGTCCAAGCTCATTGCCCGCGCCGTTCACCAGCACCAACGTCGGATAGCCGCTGACATTGTATCGCCTGCCGAGTTCCTCATTGGCTTGCTTGAGCTCGTCACTCTGCGGCTTGGTCCGCGGAAAATCCACCAGCACTAATTCCAGCTTGTTTTGGGCGTAGGCGGCGAATGGGTCCGTGTCCAGTGCTTCATGGTCAAATTTGATGCACCACGGGCACCAATCGGAACCGGTAAAGTCAAGCAGCACCGTTTTGTTATCAGCCCTTGCGTGTTCCAACGCCTGGGAGAAATCCGTGCCCCAGTTTAAATCTGACGCGTGTGCGACAGCGGGCGATTGCGGGCGGCTCTCGTCGGGTGGCGAAGATGCAGCCGGCGCATTGACGATTTCCTCGCGATATTGGGTATTGGCTTGGACTTGCTTTTGTTCCACTTCGCCGGCTTGTGCGGAATCAAAATGAAAATGTTGTTGCAGTTCGGGGGACAGGCTCTTCAACTTCGCATTGGCCATGCTTCTCCCGTTGTCGAAGGTAAAATAAATGTCGGTGGCGGTGATTAGGGTCACATTGACATTGCTATAGACGTCAATGCCGGCCCTAAGCACCGGCAGTGCTTCGTCGGCCCAAACTGACATCACGCCGGGCAGGCAAAGGACGGCAAAAATTGTAAGACGGATTTTCATTCCCGTCTTGTAGCAACCTCTTTGCCAGATTTTGAACGTGGGGTCGGCTTTCTGTGCTGGGAACCGCTGGAATATTGATGGAAATGTCCCGCCAAACGAATTTTATCTCGGAATGCGAACTTGATTCTATTTTGCCAGTTCCGCCCCGGGCAGATAAATCGTAAAGGTCGTGCCTTTACCGGACCGCGTGTGAACGTGCAGCGCGCCGTTGCCTTCCTTGATGAGCCGATGGACGATGTTAAGCCCCAGGCCGGTTCCCTCCCGCAGCCCCTTGGTGGTGAAGTAGGGTCTGAAAATTTTCGGCATCACTTCCGGCGGAATGCCCGGGCCGGTGTCACGCACCCACAATTTCACCAGTGGCGCGGTGTTGTCCAGACTTTCTACGTTGAGCAGGCGGTCGTTCGGGCCGTCCTTGAATTCCGCGAGATTCAGCGGCGCGCGCAAAATTTCGCCGCCGACTTCGACGCTATGGGCGAGCGGCGTGCATTGAAAAGCGTTCGCCGTGAGGTTCTGCAAAATTTGAATCAAATCGGTGCCGTTGATTTTGACGGCGATGTCCCCGCCCGGCGGCGTGACTCTGAATTCATTCCCCATCACGCTGGGATGCACGCGCACAAGTTGGTCCAGGTCCTTGAGCAATTGGTTCACGCTCACGATGGCGGCTTTGTCCGGCCGGCGGTCGGAAATGTCCCTGTAGCGCCGGGAAATCTCAATGCAACTCGTCGTCTGTCGCGCGACGATGCTCAGGCGGTTCTTGATAAACTCCAAATCCTCCACTTCCATCCGCGAGTTGTGATTGAGACGTTGGCTCAGCATGTGCACGAAACCGGAAATGACCGTCAACGGGCCGTTGATGTCGTGGATGACGCCCGCCAGAATGTCGCCGCGCGTCTTGGCGTTCTGTTCCTTGAAATTCTGATTTTGCAACTCGGTCAGCAATTCCTGGATTTTTTCGGCGCTGCTGTTGATCTGGCTGCCGAGTATGCGGCGTTGCATCGCCTGACCGACGGCGTTGCGGATGGTCTGAAGATCGAATGGTTTGTTGATGTAATCGCACGCGCGCAGCCGCAACGCCTGCCGGATCGTGTCCGTCGTCTCAAACGCCGTGATCATGATCGCCTCGAGATCCGGCCTCACGTATTTGAGGCGTTCCAACACTTCGATGCCCGACATCCCGGGCATGCGAATGTCAAGCACCGCCACGTCAATCTCGCTTTTCTGCGCCAGCTCAATCGCCGTCGGCCCGTCCTCGGCCATCAACAAATCGTAATCGTCCTTGAAAATCACGCGCAACGACTGCCGCGGCCCGTCCTCGTCGTCCACGACCAGCAGCGTGCCACGCCGTTTGCGAAACGTCGTGCTGTCATCTTTAGTGGCGAGATTGCTCGCAGCGGTCAATACATCAGCGGTCAATGCCATGTTTAAAAATCAAATCCCCGGTTCAACCCGCGCCAATCTACCGGAAAAAATTTCACTTTCAAGAACAAATCAATTGCCAACGCAACATTTCCAGCGCCTGCTGCGCCGTCAATTGTTTGAACGCCTCGCGCTCGCAGGTATTCAATTTGCGTTCCACCATCGTTCCAAATTCCCCCGCCAGCGCGATAAAGACTGTCCCGACAGGTTTGTCTTTCGTGCCGCCGCCCGGCCCGGCGATACCCGTGACCGCAATCGCAAAATCCGCGCCGAATTCTTTCCGCGCCGCTTCGGCCATTTCTCGCGCGACGGCTTCGCTCACCGCGCCGTGTCGTTTCAAGGTTTCGGCGCGCACGCCGAGAAATTTTTGCTTCACTTCGTTGCTGTAAGCCACCAGCCCGCCGGGAAAAACCGATGACGCGCCCGGCACGTTCGTCACGCGGTTCGCAATCGCCCCGCCCGTGCACGATTCCGCCAGCGCCAGCGTTTGTCTTCGCCCCTTCAACAGGCCAAGAACGACGGCTTCAATTTTTTCAGCGGCGTTGCCGTTGCAGCGGGATTTACGGTTCAAGGCGCGCACAGATTAACCGGGCTGCCGGAGAAAACCAGTTCGCTTTGTCAACGGAACTTGGAGTCCGTCATTTTGATTTGCACGAAAGGGCGCTGACCACGGGCTTGCTTCGCCTGCAAAATAAGTGTGGTAGTGGCCCCGGTGGGCGCTTTCGGAATGATGATTTGACGAAAGCAGGTCGGGCACTCCATCTGCAAACCGCCCAGGGCCGGGTCACACGCGATGTGCTGTTCACACACCGGACACGCGAATTTCAATTCGCTGATTGTGATCATGTCTTTTAGACAGAAAGTCCCGTGCCAAAATTCAAATTAATGTTAATGCCTCTGCCAAAGCCGCTTTTAGCCAATGTTTGACAGTGACTTTCCCGCAGATTCAGCGCAAATTTCATCCGTTGAAACGCATGAAAAAAAACTCTCCGGTCTCCCGCAGCGGGCGTTTTGCAAATGACCCGGACGCGGACGTCGCGCAATTTACCGAATCCATTTCCTTCGACCGCCGGCTCTGGTGGCATGATATTCTCGGCTCGCTCGCCCACGCCGCCATGCTCGAGAAAATCGGCGTGCTCTCAAAAAAAGAATTGCACGCCATCATTCGCGGCCTCGACCAAATCGGAAAAGAAATCAAAGCCGGCAAATTCAAGTGGAAGCCCGAACTCGAAGACGTCCACATGAACCTCGAGGCCGAATTGACCAGGCGCGTCCCGGCGGGCGCAAAACTGCACACCGCCCGCTCGCGCAATGACCAGGTCGCGCTCGACGTGCGCCTCTGGCTGCGTGATGAAATCACATTGCTGCTCGGTGTAATCGTCGGATTGCAACGCGCGCTCGTTTCGCTCGGCGCGAAAAATGCCGGCGTCCTTATTCCCGGCTACACGCATCTGCAACGCGCACAACCCGTTTATCTCGCGCATCATCTGCTCGCCTACGTCGAGATGTTCGAACGTGATTGCGAGCGGTTTTGGGACTGCCGCTCGCGCGTGAACGTCTGCCCGCTCGGCAGCGGCGCGATTGCCGGTTCCACGCTGCCACTCGACCGCGCGCTCGTCGCCAGATTGCTCGGTTTCGTGGACACTAACGGTAAACCGCAGCTCACCCAAAATTCCATGGACGCCGTGAGCGACCGCGATTTCGCCGTCGAATTTTGTGCCGCCGCCGCGCTGCTCGCCGTTCATCTCTCCCGGCTCGCGGAAGACGTGATTCTCTGGACGAGCGCGGAATTTAATTTCATCAAAATTGCCGACGCCTACACCACCGGCTCGTCGCTCATGCCGCAAAAGAAAAATCCCGACATCGCCGAACTCGCGCGCGGCAAGACCGGCCGCGTCTTCGGCAACCTGATTTCGTTGCTCACGTTGCTGAAAGGTCTGCCAATGACCTACAACCGCGATTTGCAGGAGGACAAGGAACGGCTGTTCGACACCGCCGACACCGTGCGCGCCACCACGCGGCTCATGGCCGCGATGTTGCGGAACACCAGGATCAATCACGCTGCCTGCGCCGCCGCCGCGGGCGACCCGGAGTTGCTGGCGACCGACCTCGCGGATTATCTCGTCAAAAAAGCAATGCCGTTCCGGCAGGCGCATCACGTCGTCGGCGCGGTCGTGGCGCTGGCGGAAAAAACCGGCAAGCCGCTCAATATACTTTCACTCGCAGAGTTGCAATCCGTGGACAAATCCTTTGGCCGCGACGCGCCCGGCGTCTTCAATCTGCAACGCGCCATGGCCAAACGAAATCTGACCGGCGCACCGGGAACCAAGGAAGTCGCGAAGCAACTCGCGCGCTGGCGGGAGCAGTTGTCATGACATGGGAGATTTTACCTGCCTAAATGAATTCCGAAATGTCGTCACTGCTCCGCGCCACCTCGCGCTCGTTTTATCTGACGTTGCGCGTGCTGCCCGCCCGCGTGCGCCCGCAAATCGCCCTCGCGTATCTGCTCGCGCGCACGACCGACACCATCGCCGACACCGAACTCGTCCCGATCGCACAACGGCTTGACGCGCTCCACAAACTTCGCGAACGGGTTCTCGGCCAGAATTCCGCTCCGCTGAATTTCGGGGAACTCGCGCAACAGCAGGGTTCGTCCGCGGAAAAATTATTACTGGAAAAAGTCGAAGACAGTTTGGCGTTGCTCCAAACGCTTTCGCCCGCCGACCTGAAGTTGGTCCGTGATGTTCTCACGACCATCACCAGCGGGCAGGAACTGGATTTGCGCCGTTTTGCCAATGCTTCCGCCGGGAAAATCGTCCCGCTCGAAACCGCCTCCGAATTAGAAGATTACACTTATCGCGTGGCCGGCTGCGTCGGCGAATTCTGGACAAAAATGTGCCGCGCGCATCTGTTTCCAAAGGCGCGGCTGGATGAGGCGCAACTGGTCAACGATGGCATCCGGTTCGGGAAAGGTTTGCAACTGGTGAATGTTTTGCGCGACCTGCCGGCGGATTTGAAAAAAGGCCGCTGTTATCTGCCGATGGAAAAACTGGAACCGGCGGGTTTGTTTCCGGAAATCCTGCTGTCGCCCGCGACCCGGTCAAAATTCCTGCCCATCTACCATCGTTACCTTGACGAGGCGCAGTCCCGGCTGGCGGCGGGCTGGTGCTACACGAACACGCTGCCGGGCGGGCAGGTGCGGGTGCGGCTGGCATGCGCCTGGCCGGTTTTGATCGGCGTCAGGACGATTGAGCGGTTGCGTGCCGACAGTGTCTTTGACCTGCAACAGCGCATCAAGATTTCGCGCGGCGAAGTTCGTTGGATTTTATTGCGCTCGACGCTGGCCTATCCGTTGCCGTTCGCGTGGCGGAAATTATTTCCCGCGGGCGGGAAAGCAGTTGCGTCGGACGCGAAATTGGCGTAAAGAACAGGAAAAATTATGCGAGTTCCCAGGTTGCTTTTGGCTGTTTGCGCGGCGGGCGTTTGCGCGGGTTTCATTTCCGTCCGCGCGGACGACAGTCCGGCGCAGGCCGCCGCGCGCGCGGCGTTGGAGCAAAAAATGCGCGAACTGGATGTGCAACAACAACCGCAGACAAATGATCTCTTGGTTGAATCGAATGCCGTGGTGGTCGTCCCGCCGCAACCTGCGCCGGCGATGGCCGCGCCGGCCGCGCCACAGCCTGCCATGACGCCGCCGCCCCGCGGTTCAGGTTTATTTGTACCCGCCACGCCAACGCCGCCTTCGGACACCGAAGCCCAAACCGCCGCGCAAGCGGCGTTTGAGCAAAGTATGGCCGGGTCGAATCAGGGAGAGACGGCCGCGCAGCCTGCCGCATCGCAAATCCAGCCGGCTCCGTTTACTCCGTCGCCGGAAACGTCCGGTACGTCTGGCGCCGGAAAAGAGCCGGGCTTCCAGCCCATTGTAGCGCCGCCGCTGCCGATTTCAGCAGGCAAGCAGGCGCAACTTGAGGCGCTGAACGCGAGATACTTGGCCGATCAAATCACGCCGGAGGAATATTTCAAACAGCGCGCGCAAATTCTGGCCGCGCCGTAAAAAACAAACTGATCCGCGCCCGCCGGATTTTGTCCGGCGGGTTTTTTATTTGCCAACCTTGAACTTTGAACGCCGGACTCTAAACTCCAGTGGTCATGCACGATTTTCGTTACCACGGTAAAAAATTGTTTTGCGAGGGCGTCGCCGTCGAATCGCTCGCCCGCAAATTCGGCACGCCGCTTTACATTTATTCGCAGCGTACGCTCACCGGGCATTTTCAAAAGCTGGACCGCGCGCTCGCGCCGCTTGACCATCTGATTTGTTTCGCCATGAAGGCAAACTCGAATCTGGCCGTGATGCGCGTGCTGGCGAATCTCGGTGGCGGTTTCGACGTCGTCAGCGGCGGCGAATTGCAGCGCGTCATCGCCGCGGGTGGCAACCCGGGAAAATGCGTTTTCGCGGGCGTGGCCAAAACCGGACCTGAAATCGAATTCGCTTTGAGCCGGGGAATTTATTCGTTCAACGTCGAAAGCGTGCCGGAACTGGAACGCATCAACCGGATTGCCGCCCGGCTGAAAAAAATCGCGCCCATCGCCGTGCGCGTCAATCCGGATATCGAGGCGCTCACGCACGCGAAAATCACGACCGGCACTTATGAAAATAAGTTCGGCATCGCCTTTGAGCAGATCGAAGCCGTTTATGCCCGCGCCGGCAAATTGAAAAATATTCGTTTGCGCGGAGTGCAAATGCACATCGGCTCGCAACTCACCACCATCGCGCCGTTTGAAAAAGCCGTGCGCAAGATTTTGCCGCTGGTAAAACGGCTGCAGCAGCAATACCCGCTGGAATTTTTCAGCATCGGCGGCGGACTGGGGATCATTTATCAGCCCGCGCTCGCCAGCGGCTCGGAAAATTGGTGGAGAACGGCGGCGGCGAAAAACATTTTGACGCCCCAAAAATACGCCGCCCGGTTGCTGCCGCTTTTGAAACCGCTCGGTCTGCGGATTTTGATGGAACCGGGACGCTTTATCTCCGGCAACGCGGGCATCCTGATCACGCGCGTCGAATACGTGAAACGAACCGGCGGAAAAAATTTCGTCATCGTGGATGCCGCGATGAATGATCTGATTCGCCCGGCGTTTTACGACGCTTATCACGAAATCGTGCCGCTCACGCGCAAACGCGGCGCATGGATTTCGTCGGATGTCGTCGGGCCGATTTGCGAGTCGGGCGATTTTTTCTGCCGGGACCGGCCGCTGCCGAAAGCCGGCGAAGGTGATTTTCTCGCGTTATTGAGCGCGGGCGCGTATGGTTTTGTCATGGCGTCAAATTACAACACCCGTCCGCTCGCCGCCGAGGTTTTGGTCAGTGGCCGGCGCGCCGCCGTCGTGCGCGAACGGCAGCCGGTCGGGGATATTTGGCGCGACGAAAAGATTGCGCCGTGGCTGAAATAAAATTGTGAACAACGAATTTTCCATCGCCGCTTACTGGCCGGGCAATTTCGATGAAACCGCCCTGCGCCAGTGGGCGGAAAATTTGCGCGCGCAGCTCGGCGCCCGGCCGGTTTCGCTCGGCCTCGTTTTCACGTCGCCAAAATTTTTCCCGCACGTGCGGGCCACCCTCGAAATCCTGCGCGTTCATGCGCGGATCCCGCTGCTCGCGGGTTGTTCCAGCACGAGCCTGGTCGCCGGTTCGCGCGAAATTGAAAATGCCACCGGCATTGTGCTCGCGCTCTATTCGCTGCCGGGCGCGCAGTTGAAAGGTTTTCGTTTCACCCAGGAACAGGTCGGGGAGGCGGATGGCGCGGCGTATTGGCCTTTGGAGACCGGCGTTCAACCGCGGCATTCCAACGGCTGGCTTGTCTTCATTGATCCGTTTCATCTCGACTCGGAAAGCTGGATCCGTTCGTGGAACGCGGCTTACGCGCCGTTGCCCGTGTTCGGCGGACTGGCCAGTGGAATTTTTCCCGACCAGATGACCCAGGTTTATTTGAATGGCGACGTGTTCGAAGAGGGCGGCGTCGCGATTTCCGTCGGCGGCGACGTGAAATTGTCCGGCGTCATTTCACAGGGCTGCACGCCCATCGGCGAGACGTGGACGCTCACGCGCGTCGAACAAAATTTGATTCATCAAATCGCCAACCGTCCCGCCTATACCGTGCTGGAAGATACGGTGAAAAATCTTTCCCCCGCCGACCAGCAAAAGTCGCGGGGCAATCTTTTCATCGGCCTGGTCGTCAACGAATACCTTGAGAATTTTCAGCGCGGCGATTTTCTCGTGCGCCAGCTCATCGGCGGCGACCCGAACTCCGGCGTGCTGGCGGTTGGCGCGTTGCCGCGCGCGGGGCAGACCATGCAATTTCACCGGCGCGACGCGGCGGCGGCCACCGAGGACATGAGTGAACTGCTGGAACGCGCGAAAAAAAAACTCGGGGTCGCAACCGTTTACGGCGGCTGCCTTTGCTGCTGCAACGGACGCGGCCAGAATCTTTTCGGCACGCCTAACCACGACGCGGAACTGGTGCAACATGAATTCGGCCCGCTCGGCCTCGCCGGATTTTACGCCAACGGCGAGATCGGTCCGGTCGGCGAAAAAAATTATCTGCATGGCTTCACCGCGTCGCTGGCTTT
This sequence comes from Verrucomicrobiota bacterium, assembly GCA_050015635.1. GTDB lineage: Bacteria > Verrucomicrobiota > Verrucomicrobiia > Limisphaerales > UBA11358 > UBA11358. The sequence goes on along the minus strand of JBEKBA010000001.1, from coordinate 144,327 downwards.
GTTCGTGAAAAAATAAATTCGCGCGAAGAAAACCGTTGCGTTTGGCGGTCGGCGCGTCATGCTCGTTTCAGGATGCCAGAGGAACAGCCGGTGACATCAATTCAGCCCGCCCAACCGAAAAATTTGGGCGGCGTCAGGCGCCGTCGCGGACATCGCGGTGGACGCGGACGCCACCGTTCCCCACCACCCGCCTTGCCTGCGGAACAGCCGGTGCAAACAGAATCACCCGCCCAAACCAAACCGCCTGTCGGCGCGCCGGAACTTCCGGTGCCACCTGCATCGCCGGTGCGGAAATTTCAACCCGCTGTTCCCGCCCCGCGCGCCGCCAGACCGGAAGGTTCCGCCATCAGTCAGGCCGTCACCGAAGTCACGCAAATCGTCGAGTCGTTGCGGCAGACACTGGAACGGATGGACGAGGTTTTGGAACTGGTCGAACTCGCCGAACGCCAGAAACTCGGCGACGAGGGCGAAATTGATTCGCTGCTCCGCGCCTTGCGCCAGTTGCAATCACGCGGCGGCCCTCCGGAACGGCGGGAGCGCAACGGCTGATCTTAATTTTTGGTGTCACTAAATATGTAAATGCGCTTTTTATTATTGGGTGCAGCGTCACGCTGCCCGTCCGCAAGGACTTCCACGTCGTTCCTGTTCCTTTTTTTGCCGCAGCCTCTCTGCAGCACCGCTGCAGCATCACTGCCGCACAGCTGCAATAAGCGCATTTTAATAATGGGTGCAACGTCACGCTGCCTTGGCGGTTTAATTTCTTCCCGTGTTAATTCGTGCAATTTGTGTCTCTTATTTCAACTTTTCCTTCACCTTCGCTGCGTCGCTCGTCGGCGGCTGGCAGGAATTTCCGGTGCAGAGATAAACCGTTGCTTCATCTTTCGCGGGCAGACTGCGGGCAAATTCTTCCACTGCGCCCGTGTTTCCCAAAACAATTTTGTTCGGCTGATAAACCGAATGTGCCGCGCGCAGCAGTTCGCGCGTCCGGACGGAATTGAAATCACCCGCCACCACCACCCGTCTGGGTTCTTGCAACGAAAAATCCAGCGCGTGCAGCATGAACGGCACCGCTTGCGGAAAATGTTGCAGGCGATGCGCGAACCGGCGCAGGGTTTTTTCGGCGGCATCGGTGAAATGTTTCCGGCCCGTCATCGCGCCGAGTTTCAGCAGCGCGAGCGTGGCCACCGAATTGCCGGACGGCTCGGCCCCGTCGTAATCATCCTTTACCCGCAGAATCAAATCGTTCGCCCCGGCGGCGCTTTGCCAGAAGCCGCCGCCCTCCGCGTCGAAAAATTTTGCGAGCATCGTCCCGGCCAGTTCAATGGCAAAATCCAGATGCCCCGGCGCCAGCGTCGCTTCATACAAATCAATCACGCCGGACAAAAGAAAGGCATGGGCTTCGAGCAATTGCACCCCGTCGCGCTCGCCGTCGCGCCAGCGATGGTATAGCGTTTTCGTCTTCGCGTCCCAGAGCTTCGCCTGGAGGAACGTCAGGTTTTTCTCCGCCGCCGCCGGAAGGTTTTCATCGCCCAAAATCACGGAAGCCCGCGCGAAAGCGCCCAGCATCAGGCCGTTCCACGACGTGAGAATTTTATCGTCGAGCTGCGGCCGGATTCGTTTCGCGCGCGCGTCGCGCATTTTCTTTTTGGCGGACGCCAGCAACGGCTGGTCTTCGGCTCGCACGTTCGTGTCAACCACGCTCAACACATTTTGCCCCGGCAACGGCTGCGGATGGCTGTGGTCGGTGAAGTTTCCTTCCGCCGTGATTCCAAAATGGCGCACGGCCACGTTGAATTCATCCACCGTCAACAGCCTGGAAAGTTCGTCCTTCGTCCAGCAATAAAATTTCCCTTCATGGCCTTCGCTGTCGGCGTCCTCAGCGGAATAAAATCCGCCGTCGGGATGCGTCATGTCGCGCCGGATGTAATCGAGAATGTCGCGTGCGGTGTCGGCGTGGCGCCCCGCGCCGCTCACCAGAAAGGCATCCAGATAAAGCTGCGCGAGTTGCGCGTTGTCGTAGAGCATCTTCTCGAAATGCGGCACCAGCCATCCGGCGTCCACGGCGTAACGCGCAAAACCGCCGCCCAGTGGGTCGTGGATGCCGCCCCCGGCCATCGCCTCGCAGGTCTGCAAAACCATCCGCGCGGCCTCATCGTCGTTGAATCGTTTCGCGTGACGCAATAAGAACAATGGAAGGCTCGGCTGCGGAAATTTCGGCGCGCTGCCAAAGCCGCCATGGCGCGGATCATAACTTGATTTGAAAACTTTGCCCGCCGCGCGCAATACCTCCGCCGTCAACGACCCATCGGACGTTGCCTCATGGGTGGTCGCCGTTTCGAGTCGCGCATGGATTTCATCGGCGGACGCGGCAAGTTCGCTTTTTCGTTCCCGCCAGAGCGCGGTGATTTGCTGGAGCAACTGCAAAAAACTCGGGCGACCGTAACGCGCGTCCGGCGGAAAATAGGTACCGCCGAAAAACGGCTTCAGTTCCGGCGTCAAAAAAACATTCAACGGCCAGCCGCCCGCGCCTGTCGTGGATTGCACGAAGGTCATGTAAATTTTATCCACGTCCGGGCGTTCCTCGCGGTCAACCTTGATGCTGACGAAATGTTCGTTGAGAAATTTGCCGATCGTTTCGTCCTCGAACGATTCGCGTTCCATCACGTGGCACCAATGGCAGGTCGAGTAGCCGATGCTCAATAAAACCGGCTTGTCTTCGCGCTGCGCCTTTTCAAACGCTTCCGCGTTCCACGCAAACCAGTCCACGGGATTGTGCGCGTGCTGCAAAAGATAGGGCGATTTTTCGCGGGCAAGACGGTTCGTGTGCGTGGGTGCCGCCGCTGGATTGGTTGTGGTCACGGAATTTTAAGTGTGCGCGGGAAGTCCGACGGCGTCAATTCTGCGTTCTTTGCGGTTAAATCCATTTTCACGTTAATTCGTGTCTGGCCGCGCGCCATCCGTAATCGGGTGCAGCGTCACACTACCCGTCCGCAAGTGGTGGCAGTCCGCAAGGACCCCACTTTTTCATGTCAGATGGCCGGAGGTTCCAATACCTTTTCTCCCATGTTATCAGCCAAACCCTGGCGCGCCGAAGCCGTGATCCGGTTTTGCGCGGCGCAATTCATGTGCCTTTGCCTCGGCATGGCGGCGGCCGGACTGCTGCAAAAAATTGGCGTCAGCGGTTTCAAATCGCCGGAGGATTCCGGCAACATTGTGCTCGGCACGCTCTGTTTTCAAGGCGCGACCTGTGTTTTAATCCCCATTTTTCTGCGGCAACACCAGCTCGGCTGGCGCGAGGCGTTCGGTTTGCGCGGGCCAAAATTGAACCGTGCGCTGCTCCTGGCCGTTATCCTTGTCATCGTTATTTTGCCAATTGCGTGGCTGCTGCAAAATGTCTCGGCTTCCGCGCTGACCCGGCTCGGCTGGCCGCCCGCGGACCAGACCGCCGTGGCGCTGATGGCGGCGGCGAAGTCGCCCTGGCTGGAAATCTACCTCGGCATGTTCACGGTCGTGCTCGCGCCCGTGGCCGAGGAATTTATTTTTCGCGGAATGCTTTTCCCGCTGGTCAGGCAGCTTGGCTATCCGCGGCTCGCCTGGTTCGGCATCAGCGCGTTATTCGCCCTGATTCATTTCGACCTCGCGATTTTTTTGCCGCTGTTCGCCCTCGCGCTCGCGCTGACCTGGCTTTATGAAAAAACCGACAATCTGCTCGCGCCCGTGGCCGCGCACAGTTTGTTCAACGCGGCGAATCTCGTGGTGCTCCATTTTGAAGATCAATTGAACCAGCTCCTGCAAAAATTTTATCATTTCCTTCATCTGACATGAACGAATTTGAACTCATCGCGCGCCTGACGAAATCGCTGCCGGCAAACCAAAGTGTTTTGGTCGGCGCGGGCGACGATTGCGCCGTGCTGGATTTTGGATTGCCGGAAAAACTGCTTTTGTTCAAAACCGACGCCGTCGTCGAAGGTTTTCACTTCACGAAGGAAACGCCGCCGGAAAAAATCGGGCGCAAGGCGCTGGCACGCTGTCTGAGCGACATCGCCGCGATGGCCGGAACGCCGACCGCCGCGCTCGTCACGGTTGCGCTGCCGGAAAAATTCGAGCCGGAATTCATCGGTAAAATTTATGACGGCATGAACGCCCTGGCGCGCGAACACTCAGTCGCCATCGTCGGCGGCGAAACGACGACGAATCCCGGACGCATTCTGATTTCCGTTGCGTTGCTCGGTTTTGTGCCGCGCGGAAAAGCCGCTTTGCGTTCCGGCGCAAAAGCGGGCGACGCGGTTTTTGTGACCGGCGAACTCGGCGGTTCACTGGCGGAAAAACATCTGGAATTTGAACCGCGTCTGGCTGAAGCGCGCTGGCTGGCCGAACATTTTCCGGTTCACGCCATGATTGATTTGAGCGACGGCCTGGCCGGCGATTTGCGCCACGTTTTGAACGCGGGCGGCGTGGGCGCGGAATTGTTGGAAGACGCGATTCCAATTTCCCGCGCGGCGAAGTTGCAGGCCGGGAAAAGTTCCACCGCCAAACCGGCGTTCGCCGCCGCGCTGACGGACGGCGAGGATTTTGAATTGCTTTTTGTCGTCGCCGGCGGGGACGCGGTGAAACTGCTCGACGCCTGGAAAAAACAATTTCCGAAATTGAAATTAAGCTGTGTCGGGAAAATTGTCGCCGGCGGGGGTGTCATAATTCGCGGCAAAAGCGGTTCACACAGACTTGCGGCCAATGGCTACGTTCATTTCGCATAGTCCGGCGGAAACGGAATCGCTCGGCGAACGCTGGGGACGCGCGGCGCGGCGCGGGCTGGTGATCGCGCTGTCCGGCGACCTGGGCGCGGGCAAGACGCAATTGGTGAAGGGAATTGCGCGCGGACTGGGCGTGACGGCACGCGTGCATTCGCCCACGTTCACGCTGGTGAATGAATACGGCGGCGGGCGATGGCGATTGTTCCATCTGGATTTGTACCGGCTGGAAACACGGGAACAGATTTTTTCGGCGGGCATCGGGGACTTTTTGCAGCCGGACGGCGTGTCGGTGATTGAATGGGCGGAGCGACTGAAAGCGGAATTGCCGCTGCAAACGGTGTCCGTGCAAATTGAATTTTTAAGCGAAATGGAACGGCGGATTATTTATGACGATTTTGGCGCTTGAATTTTCCCCGCCGCAACGGAGCGTGGCGGTTGCGCGCGCCGGCCGCGACCTGGCCGGGGCCGTCGAAACCGGCGGGCGCGGAACAAATGCGTTCGGCATGATTGAGAGGGTTTTGGCGGAAGCGAAAATCGAGCGTGAGGAAATAGAAGTGGTTGCCGTCGGGCTGGGGCCGGGTTCTTACACCGGCATCCGCGCGGCGATTGCGCTGGCGCAGGGCTGGCAATTGGCGCGCGGTGTGAAATTACTGGGCGTCGGCAGCGTGGACTGTCTGGCGCAAGAGGCGCGGATGGAAAAGATTTTGGGCCGGGTGAACGTGGTCATTGACGCGCAGCGGAATGAATTTTATCTGGCGGCGTATGAAATTTCGGCGGACGGGTGGAGGGAAATCGAGCCGTTGCGGATTTTGACTCTTGCGGAAGTTCAAGCACGCGCAGACGCGGGGGAAATTTTGATCGGCCCGGAGGTGACGCATTGGTTTCCGAATGGCCGGACATTTTTCCCGCGCGCAGCGACGCTGGTAAAACTGGCGGCGGGTCGAAATGATTTTGTCGCGGGCGAAAAGCTGGAACCGGTTTATTTGCGCGAGACGAATTTTGTCAAAGCGCCGCCGCGCAACCCGATTGCGCTTTGAGTTCCGGCGGCGGCACGCCACTTGCCTGGTGTCGTAGCTGTCACGCGGCACGCCGTTTTGTCAAATTACAGGACAGCCTGCGGTCGCCAAACCCGACATTGGGGACGTTTCACTCCTTAATCAGCACAAGGACATAATGGTATGTGCCTTGCTGCACAAAACTCCGGCAGACAGGCATCCTGGTTCCTGAATTTACAATTTTATTATGTTGGCTCGCTTTGGACAAACGCATCAGCGGAAGGCAAACGCAGGCTTCACTCTGATGGAGGTGGTCGTGTCAATCATCATCATGGCGCTGGTGATGGCGGGGATGATTTGGGGCTATATCCAAACCAACCAGAATGCGACATGGAGTTCGATGTCGCTGGCGGCTCAATCACTGGCGGCTGAAGCCGTTGAGCAGGCGCGCGCGGCGCAATGGGATACTCATGTGACTGCGGTTGATCAACTTCCCGTTCCCGTCTCGCCGGGGTACACAAACTATTACCGGACAAACGCCATGCTCATTCCTTCAACTGGTATAGCAACCAATGTCGTCACCACCGTCACGCTCACACAGAGAAATAACAACAATCCGCCGTTGCGAGAAATCAAGGCCCAATGCGTGTGGAATTTTCCATTCAACGGAAACCCGTTCACCAACACCGCAATAATTTGTCGCGCGCCGGACGAATAAACGTATGAAATTCTCAGCCAACAATGTATCGCACCGGCCGTCGGTTGGGCCGGCGGCCGCCTTTACGTTGACAGAAATAATGGTCAGCATGGCCGTTTTTATGCTGGTCGTGATCGCGATGGTCTCGCTGCAGGTTTTTGGTTTGAGGATGAATACCTTCACCTCGGCCAAGACGATTTTCACAGCAGGCAGCCTCAAGGCGCTGGATAATATCTGCAATACGGTTCGAGAGGCGACAAACTCGGTTCTGGTCGGAAACGTAAGCAGCGGCACCTTCACCAGCATCTCAAGCACCAGCGCGCAAATCGGCAATGCCGTGCAAATTTCAAACAATGCAGCCAACTACGTTGTTTTCTACTTGAATACGGCTTCAAACCGTCTTTACGAGAAAACATATACCAATGGCATCACGGATCTCGCCGATTCTATTATCAATTCGCAACCTTTCCAGGCCGAGAATTACCAGGGCAGCAACATCGTGACAGGCAGCCAGCATTACACGATTCACATGACTTTGCTGTTTTCCAACATGAATTATTCAACGCCGACCAACACAAAGGATTTTTACCAGTTGGAAACACGGGCAACCCCGCGCGCACAATTTTAGATGACGGTTGAAAATACCAAAAGAAAAACCGAAGGCAGCCTATGAAAAACATTCGCAAAACATTTCAACGCCGTGAAAAAGGCTACGCGCTATTGTTCACGCTGACGTTCATTGGCATCACCCTGCTGCTCCTGGTCAGTGTCATGAATTGGTCCAACAGCAGCGCCAAACAGACGCTGCGGAATAATCTGTTCAACACAAGCTCCGGCGCGGCTGAAGCCGCCGATGAAACCGTCATCGCCTACATGGAACGTGACTTTTACGACCAGGCCTTAAACACCACCACCGCCAACTATTATAGCGGTGATCTACCCGTCACAACCGGTTGGCCCATTTCATACACATTCAGCAACGGTTCAGGCGTGGCCGGTCAAACGGCCGTGAGCACCAGCCCCCAACTCTGGACTACCAACATAGTGCAATTGTTTAATCAATATGCGGGTCTTTACGCCGCCTCCGCGAATTGCACCGTCACTTCCAAGGCCACTCCCAATAATCAGCAATATACCGTGCCGGCCACAGTCACGGAGCAATTTCAACTGGTCTCCATCCCCATCTTCCAGTTCGCCATTTTTTACAATTTGAACATGGAGATTGATCCCGGCGCAAACATGAGTGTCACTGGCCCGGTATTCTCGAATGGAGGCCTCTGGGCGGGCACTTCAAATCTGAATTTTAATTCGTCAGTTGCCGCCGTTGGATCAGTTTATACCAACACCACAGCCGCCCAAACGGCTGACCCCTACATACCGAATGATACCAATTACACTGGCAGCGGTCTCGTTGGTTTTACCGGCGGGGCGCCGGCCTCCGACCAGGACGCGCTGACCATGCCAATTGGCACCAATTCGTCTCCCGCCGCTGTTCAGGCCCTCCTCAACCTTCCGCCATCAGCGGAAAGCACCAATCCCTTGAGCCCGTATTTTTACAACCAGGCCGACATCATCATTTCGAACTCTTCCAGCGGCACCATCTCGGCCTTTTTCCAGAACAGCAATACCATTTCCGCCATCCCTTATAATGCCGGTCTGCTGACACTTTCGACGAACGGGATAACAATAACAACAAACCTCAATCAATATTCATTCGCGACCAACGTCAATTTCTATGATTACCGGGAGGGGAAAACTGTTAATGCCGTGCAGGTAAACGTAGGCGCGCTGGGCGCATGGCTCACAAACTCCCTCGTTGGCATCGCTGACAACCAGGCTAACAATGCAGTCCAGCAGCACAACATTAATTCCGTCTATGTCTATAACAATGTTCCCATGTCCAATACGAATCTTCCGGCTGTGCGGTTGTCAAATGGTTCTGTTCTGCCGGCCGCCGGCCTCACGGTCGTCACTCCCGACCCGATATATGTACTGGGCAATTACAACGCCAACGGCACCTCGCTCAACAACACGACAAATGTGGCCAACACCGTGCCGGCCGCGCTTATCGGCGATGCCATCACTCTTCTTTCCGCCGATTGGAATGACGCGACCTATACCAACGGCCTGCCATACACCGATCGCATCCCCGCCAACACCACGGTCAATGCCGCGGCGTTCGAAGGAATCGTTGAATCAAGCGGCACAAATTACAGCGGCGGCGTGGAAAATTTCCTTCGCTTGCTGGAAGACTGGAGCGGTGACACACTGACTTACAACGGTTCGATTGTCGTCATGTTCCCGAGTCAATACGCAACGAACCGCTGGCAACCAACCGGTAATTATTACAACGCGCCCACGCGCAAATGGGCCTTTGACGTCAATTTTAAGTCGCAAAACGGGTCTCCGCCCCTTGAACCTTCAGTCAAGGCCATGATTCGAGGACAGTGGACGGACAACTAGCTGAAGACCCGGCGTTAAAACTTTTCTTTCGCTCCGGCCATTCCCGGTCATAAACTGCGCGCGTGAAAGCCGCCATCCTGCACGGGCAGGAAAAGATCCGGATTGAAAACATCGTGCCACCCGCGCTCAAGCCCGGTGAAGTCCGCATCCGCATCGAAGCCGCGCTCACCTGCGGCACCGACCTCAAGGTTTTCAAGCGCGGCTATCACGCCAGGATGATCATACCGCCCGCCGTTTTTGGCCATGAACTTTCCGGCGTGATTTCGGAAATTGCCCCTGACGTTCGCCTTTGGAAAACCGGTGAGCGCGTGGTCGCGGCCAATTCCGCGCCTTGCGACCGCTGTTTTTTTTGCAATAACAACCAGGAAAACCTTTGCGAAGATTTACTATTTCTCAACGGTGCCTACGCGGAATCCATCGTTGTTCCCGCGCGGCTCGTTCAAAAAAATCTGCTGCGGCTCAAACCAAAAACGGATTTCCACAATGCCGCGCTCACCGAACCGCTCGCGTGCGTCGTTCAGGGCGTCGAGGACACACAATTGCGAGCGGGACAAAATGTGCTCGTCATCGGCGCCGGACCGATTGGTTTGATGTTCGTCGCGCTGGCGAAAAATTTTGGTTGCAACATCGCGGTGGCCGGTCGCCACGCGGCGCGAATGGCGGCGGCGCGGCGGCTTGGCGCAAGTGAAGTCATTGACATTGGCGACGGCGAAAATCTCGTCACAAAAATTCACAAAGCAACAAGGACGCATTTTGACGCAGTCATTGAAGCGGTTGGCCGTCCTAAAGTTTGGGAAGCCGCCGTGCATCTCGTGCGCAAAGGCGGCGCGGTGAATTTTTTTGGCGGCTGTCCTTCCGGCACAACGGTTTCGCTCGACACACAGTTGATTCATTATTCGAATTTAACCCTGCTCGCGAGTTTTCATCACACACCGCGCACGATCCGGCTCGCGCTGGAATTCATCGAGGCGGGCGTGATTCGCGCGGCGGATTTTGTGGACGGCGAGTGTCCGTTGACGCAGTTGCCGGAATTATTCAAGTCAATTACCGCCGGAAATTCCGCAATTAAAACGTCAATCCGCGTCCGTGAATAATTTTACGGGTTCAGAAAATTTTTAAAAACTTTCTGCATCTTTTTCAAATCGGGCAGATTGATATACATCATGTGGCCGGCGTCGAACTCGACGTAAGTGATATTCGTGCGGTAAGTGGCATCTAGCGCCATGTGGTCGAGCGCGTAATGCACGGTGTCAATCGGACAGACCAGATCGCACCGTCCGCCGAGCACGAGTACGCGCATGAACGGATTCTGGTTCATTGTGGACGCGAGTTTGTCGCCCGCGCTGGCGTAGCTGTTATGAACGCCGTAATTCCACGGCTGCACGCCGGCAAGGATTTCGTAGGGTAAATCGTCCTCGAATTTCAATTCACCGCGCACGTAGGAATTCATCGCGGCGGAAAACGGTCCAAGCGTCGCCGCTTCGGACGGATCAAAATCGGGGGTTGGCGATGCCGGGTCGTCATCGCGACCCGTGATGCGCGCGTCGTAAGCACCGAGAATCAGACCCTGATCGTGCAGCAATTGTTTGCGGAAAACGCCTTCGTCAATCCGCAAATCGTTGTCCTTGATGATTTGCGGCGAAAGGCCGGTAAGCCGCGCGAGTTCGGCGACGATTTTTTCCCGTTCACGGGCGGAGAGCGAGTCGCCCTGCTGCAAAGCGGAGGCGTATTCCCCCCTGGCAAATTCGCGCGACTCGGCAAGCGCCCTGGTCAAATCGTTCTGCAAATCATCCGGCAATTTTTTATGGAACTGCGCCGCCGCCGTGTAGGCCGGCAAATAAAGTGGATACGGCAGGTCGTTGCCGGGATCGTTCCAGATGGTCGCAAAATCCAAAACGCCGGAAACGAGAATCAATCCGTTCAAATACATTCCGTAGCGCGAACGCAAATGGTCGGCGAGACCGGCAGCGCGAAAAACACCGTAGCTTTCGCCACAGAGATATTTCGGCGAGAGCCAGCGTTCATGCCGCGTGGTCCAGAGCCGGATGAATTCGCCGACGGAATCGAGGTCGGCGGAATCGCCGAAAAATGCGTCGGCCTTTTCGTCCTTCGCCGGACGGCTGAAACCGGTCGCAACCGGATCAATGAAAACCAAATCGCTCGCGCCCAGAATGGAATACTTATTGTCTTCGAGGCCGAACGGCGGCGGCGGCAGCGTGCCGTCTTCGTTCATCTTCACGCGGCGCGGACCGAGCGCGCCGAGATGCAGCCACACGGACGACGAACCGGGACCACCATTGAAGCAAAACGTGATGGGACGCGCCGATACATTTGTTTCGCCGACGCGCGTGTAGGCGATGTAGAAAACCGAGGCGCGCGTCGTGCCGTCATCTTTGAGGATCGGCAACATTCCCGTTTCAGCGACGTAAGCCACGCGCTGACCGGCGATGGTGACGGTGTTCGTTATGAAAACCGGTTTGTGCGTGGCGTCGGGAATCATCGCGGCGTCAATTTTTGGCGCGGGCGAATTTGTTTGCGGCGCATCAACGGCGCGGACGTGAGCGACTGACGTTATCAGCAACAAGCAGAGAATTTTTTTCATTTGCGCTTCAACGATTGCGATATGGAAACTTTCGACACTGATGGTAATCCGTTCGTTCATGCGCGCCTACTAAATTTTTATTGGGGGCCGGTCACAACTGCCTGAATCCTGCGTGAAAGTTGTGGACAGCTTTTAAGGGAAGGGGTTGCCAAACCCAAAAATTGAGAGGGTTGCGCCCGTTCAAGAACAAGGTGAGACGTAAGTGTTTGAAACGTGAAGCAGGAAAAAACCAAGGAATTATTCCGGCTTTGCATATCGCGCGAATAATTAGCGGTCATGGCGCTTCCAGCCTGTCAATTCCGCGCTCAAACGCGAGTGGCTTTTATCGGCACGATGCCCGTCCGCCTTCCAGTCGGTTGTTATCGGAAGTAAAATAATTACATCGCCGCCGCAATAACATCACCCATTTCGCGCGTGCCGACTTTACGGGCGTTCAGTTCGTCCGGATTAAAAATGTCACCGGTGCGATTGCCCGATTCAATCGCTTTGGTCATCGCCGATTCAATTGCCGCCGCCGCTTCGTTCAAACCAAAACTGTAACGCAACATGAGCGCGGCGGACAAAATCTCCGCAATCGGATTCGCCAGATTTTTGCCCGCGATGTCCGGCGCGGTGCCGCCCGCCGGTTCATAAAAGCCAAAGGTATTTTCGCTGTTCGTTGCGCCGAGACTTGCGCTGGGCAGCATTCCAAGCGAACCACCGAGCGCCGCCGCTTCGTCACTCAAAATATCACCAAACATATTTTCGCAAAGCATCACATCGAACTGCGCGGGTCTCAACACCAGTTGCATCGCTCCGTTGTCCACAAACATATGATCGAGCGTCACGTCGGGATAATTTTTGCCGACGCGCGTGACGACCTCGCGCCAGAGAATTCCATTTTCCAAAACGTTCGCCTTGTCAATGCTTGTGACCTTTTTACGGCGCAACCGCGCGGAGGTGAACGCGACGCGCGCAATGCGCTCGATTTCCGGCGTCGTATAAACCATCGTGTCAATCGCGCGAAATTGTCCGGCGGAAATTTCCTCCGTTTTTTTTGGCTGGCCGAAATACATTCCGCCCGTCAATTCGCGCACGACCAGAATGTCAATGCCGTCGCCTTGACGTTCCTTTGCCAGCGGACACGCATGGGCCAGAGCCTTCGGCAATTTCACCGGGCGTAGATTGGCGAACAAACCAAACTCCTTGCGGATGCGCAGCAGGGCAGCGCGTTCAGGGCGTTCCTCCTTTGGAATTGTCGGGTCGCGATCCGGCAAACCGACGGAGCCGAACAAAATCGCGTCGGAATTTTTGCAGAGCGTGAGCGTGGCGTCCGGCAATGCTTTTCCCGCCGTGTCAATGCCCGCCCACCCGACCGGCGCCCCGGTGATTTCAAGTTTGAAGCCGAATTTTTTCTCCGCCACGCGCAAAACCTTGATGGCCTCGCGCATGACTTCCGGACCGATGCCGTCGCCTGCCAGCGCCGCGATTTTGAAATTTTTCATGAATCAGAAGATGCGATTCTAATTTTTTGGCGCGTGGTGACAATGGAATTTTACATTCGACATTCGGCATCCGGCGTTTGAAATTTTGATGAATGGTTCTGCCCCACAAAATTGCGACACTGCTCTATTGTTTCAATGAGCGCGATGAGGTGCTGTTGCTTGAACGCGCGCAGGAGCCGAATCGTGGTTTCTGGAGTCCAGGTGGCGGCAAATTGAAAACGGAACTTGGTGAATCACCTTACGCCTGCGCCTGCCGCGAAGCGGAAGAAGAACTCGGCGTGAAAATCGGCGCGGCGGATTTGCATTTGACCGGCCTCGTCAGTGAACACGGCTATCAGGGCCGGACACACTGGCTCATGTTTTTATTTGAGGTGAAAGTGAAACTAAAATCGTTGCCGCCGAATCATCGCGAAGGACACTTTGAATTTTTCCGGCGCGAGGCAATCGGCGGTTTGAGAATTCCGCAGACGGATCGCGACCAAATCTGGCCGTGGTTCTGGGAACATCGCGGCGGGTTTTTTGCAGCGCACTGCCATTGTCATCCCGACGGCCGCAGCGAATGGACGCTCGAAGAATCAATCGTTAACCGGAAATCTGAAATCTAAAACTGCATGGACGAACCGATCATTGATTTGCAGAGCGACCATTATTTCATGGGCGAGGCGTTGCGGCAGGCCGTCAAAGCGTATGAAGCGCGTGAAGTGCCGGTCGGCGCGGTCGTCGTGCGCAAGGGGCGGATTATCGCGCGCGCGTTCAATCAAGTCGATCAACTCCGGGACGCCACAGCGCACGCTGAAATGCTCGCGCTCACGCAGGCCGAGAATGCCGTCGGCGACTGGCGGCTGACGGATTGCGCGCTTTATGTGACGAAGGAGCCGTGTCCGATGTGCGCGGGCGCAATGGTGCATACGCGGCTGGCGCGCGTCGTTTTCGGCGTGGGCGATCCAAAAGGCGGCGCGGCGGGCGGCGCGATAAACCTGCTGCAATTCCCCACGTTAAACCACCGCTGCGAAATCACCAGTGACGTGCGCGCGGCGGAATGTCGCGCGTTGCTGCAAAATTTTTTTGCGGAACAGCGGCGCGTGCCAAAAGTTGAAAATAAAAATGGCGGTGCGGACTCCAACCGCCCTTGATTGGCGATTTATTACGCTGGCTTGATTCAGACAAAATCAAACGAGGCATCCTTGCGGATGCCTCGTTGTTCAATAAGAAAAAACCAGTCACCGCTTATTGCGGGAAGTTGTAATACAGATAGCCTGATGCGTTGTTGGTGGCAGCTTCCAAAGCCGTGACCAGTCCGTTGACTGACTCTTGCTGCACACTGCCATCACCCAGTAAAACGTTGCCGTATTTTTCATGCAAATCAGCGGTGGTCCATGCCCAATCTATCATTGAAACATTTTGTGGAGCAGTCCCACTTCCACCAGCTGCACTTCCACTACCATCTGCATTTCCGTAGCCACTGAACATAGCGGTGGCAGGATTGCCGCCGCCGTTGCCGTTGCCGATATTGCGATCCCCACTCAAGAGTGTCTCCGGCTCCGTGTCAATCGCATCACCGCCGATGAAATAACTGACAATGGCACCACCACCGTTATTCCCGGCATAGGGAGCGGCAACGCCGTTGTTGACAGTCACAAATTGTGTGGCGAAGTTTGTTCCCTGATTATGAGTGGAATCCGATGGGCAAGTCAAAATTACCGGCGTGCTCAATTCATTGGACATCATAGCAAAACAGAACGCGATATTATTGGACATGCCGGCTCCAACATTAGGACCGGTTCCTGACGCGCTGGCAATATATTCCAAAGCGCCGCCCGTGCTGGTGTCAACGGTCATCGGAAATTTGTCGTTGTTGTCACCTTCCCAGATGCGGAAGGCAAGGCCGATTTGCTTGAGATTGCTTACGCAGTTGATGCGTTGCGCCTTGCGCTTGGCGGCGGCGAGCGCCGGCAGCAACATGGCCGCGAGAATGGCGATGATGGCAATCACGACGAGCAACTCGATGAGCGTGAAGGCCATTTTCTGTTTCAGGATTCTTTTCATACGATACTTGACTCTGTTTAATTGTTTTTTGTTTGTGCGGGTGACGGTTTGCGAAGTCTATCCCAATCGCATGTGCTGTCAATCCCAATTCCAACAAATCTTTAGCACTGTTGATGCCAACGGCTTTTTTCAAAAAAATCCCATAAAACCGCAAAATAATTTTCCGCGGCGCGCTAAACCGCGTAAAATTTCCACGCGTTGCGCGTGAAATCCACGCACCGCTCTTGCGATTTGCATATTCAAAATCTCATTTACAGCGCCGCGCGATTGACGAACACTGCCCGACCCTATGGCCGAACCCAAAGCCAATGAACTGATGGAAAAAATCGTGTCGCTGTGCAAACGGCGCGGGTTCATTTTTCAATCCTCCGAGATTTACGGCGGCATCAACGGCTTTTGGGACTATGGCCCGCTTGGCACGGAACTCAAGCGCAACGTCAAGGAACTCTGGTGGAACACCATGACCCGCCGGCGCGACGACGTCGCTGGCCTCGAAGCCACCATCATCATGTCGCCGCAAATCTGGAAAGCCAGCGGTCACGTGGACACGTTCGCGGATTTGATGCGGGAATGTCCGCTGACAAAAAAAAGAGTTCGCGCAGATCAGATCGAACCGCAATCAGGCACAGTTTATCGTTGGACCGGAGCTGAATCTCCAACAAGTGGATTGAAGTCTGAAAAAAATTTCGCTTACTTGCTTCAAAAAGGCGGTAATCCTGAAAGTGCCCGGAAAATGGCACGAGAATTTTATGCCCAAGGGTCAATTGATTGGGCAACTGGAGAGTGGACACAGCTTACACTCAAAGATGAAACGACCATACTTATTTCAGATTCAATGGATTTTCATCCGGAAACAAACATTGAGCTTAGTGCGGCGCGCCCGTTCAACCTCATGTTCAAAACCTACGTAGGCCCGGTTGAAAGCGAGGACAACGTCGCTTATCTCCGCCCGGAAACCGCGCAGGCGATTTTTGCCCAGTTCAAAAATGTATTGGAAACGTCGCGCCAACGCGTTCCGTTCGGCATCGCGCAAGTCGGCAAGGCGTTCCGCAACGAAGTCACGCCGCGCAATTTCACCTTCCGCTCGCGCGAGTTCGAGCAGATGGAACTGGAATTTTTCATCAAACCGGATGAGGCGGTGGAGGCAATCTCCGGTTCGGTGGCCGCACAGCAAGGTGCTCCGGACGAGCCGCAGGCGAACTGGGGCTGGCAACTCTGGCATCAGTATTGGGTCGGGGAGCGAATCAAATTTTATGAAAGCATCGGGCTTTCGCGCGACACGCTCGAGGAATACTGGCAGAAGCCGGAGGAACTGGCGCATTACGCGCGCGCGTGCGTGGATATTTTGTTCAAGTTTCCTTTCGGCACGCAGGAACTGGAAGGCATCGCCGCGCGCAGCGATTTTGATTTGAGCCAGCACGCGCGTTTTTCCGGCAAGCCGATGGGGGTGTTCGACGAGGAATTGCGCGCCGCGTGGGTAAAACTGCCGAAAGAAAAGCAGGACGAACTTTGGAAGCGTTATTACGACCATCGCAAATGCTATCTGGAAAAATCCGGCGTTGAATCCGGGGTTGCGCAGAAACAGGCAACCGACGACGCGGACGGTTTGGCCAAAGGCCAATACATCCCGCACGTCATCGAGCCGAGCGCGGGTGTGGATCGCCTTATCCTCGCGCTGATTTGCAATGCGTTTTCCGAAGTGACCGGAGCCGACGAAAAGGGCAAAAGTGAGACGCGCGTGATTTTGAAATTTCATCCGCGCGTCGCGCCGATTAAAACCGGCGTGCTGCCGTTGTTGAAAAATAAACCGGAACTGGTAAAGAAAGCGCAGGAAGTGCGCGACCTTTTGCGTCCGTGGATGAATGTGTTTTACGACGAAGCAGGTTCAATTGGCAGACGTTATGCCCGTCAGGACGAAGCGGGCACGCCTTTTTGTGTGACGATTGATTTCGACACGCTCGGCGAAAAACCCGAATTGCTCGATACGGTGACGATTCGTTTCCGTGATGATGGCAGGCAGGAGCGTTTGAAAATTTCCGAACTTCTGAACTTTTTGCTGTCTAAAATCCGCTGATGCCTGACACAAAAATAATTCCGAAAACGAAGAAGCGCGCGCCGACGCTTTACTTGATCATCGTGGGCAAATTGATCAAGGGCGTGCTGGCGCTGGCGCTGGCGTTCGGCGTTTTGAAATTGGCGAATCAGGATCTGCCGGATTTGTTCACACGGCTGGTGACGTGGGTTCATCTCGATCCCGAACGCCGTTTTCTCTCGGACATCACTGACCGATTGGATCAGATCACCGCCGCCAACGTGCGCATTGTCGCGCTCGGCACGTTCATCTACAGCCTGTTTTCACTCGTCGAAGGCATTGGTTTGATGTTCCGCGCGCCGTGGGCCGGCTGGCTGGCGATTGGTGAATCGGCATTTTTTATTCCCATTGAAATGCGCGAATTGGTGCGGCATCCGAATTGGTATATTGTCGGGGTGCTGGCATTCAACGTGTTGATTGTCTGGTATTTATATGCCAACCGGGAACGGCTGTTCCGGCATCACTAATTTTCCGATCTATAATTTTTGCTTGCACACACGCCGGAAAATGATTAAAAATACACCACTATTTGAGTTGGCAGTTGCGCCGATCTATTTGATGCGAAATCCTACAGTTATGCCACAACCGACGAGGGTGTCTTGAGCCGCCCTTTTTCTCCACGCAATTCTTCACCTGCTTCGTTCGTCCGGGTCAACGGCAAAATCCGCGCCCGCGAAGTCCGCGTCATTGGAGTGGACGGCAACCAACTCGGCGTCATTTCACTCACCGAGGCAATCAACATGGCGCGCCAATGCGGTGTGGATTTGGTTGAAATCGCCTCCGCCGCCACGCCGCCGGTTTGCCGGCTCGTGGATTTCGGTAAATTCCGTTACGAACAGGCGAAAAAGGACAAGGAATCCAAAAAGCACCAGCACGCCTCGACCGTCAAGGAAGTCCAGTTGAGCCCGCGCATTGACCCGCATGACCTTGGCATCAAGCTCACCCATGCGATTGATTTTCTCTGCGAGGACATGAAGGTGAAAATCGCGTTGAAATTCCGCGGACGCGAAATGGCGCACACCGAAGTTGGCTTTCAGGTCATCAATAAATTTCTCGCCGAGATCGCGCCCTACGGCCATCCTGATTTTCCGCCAAAATTAATTGGCCGCGGTATCAACGCGATGATCAGCCCGCTGCCGCGCAATAAACGCGCCAAGAACCCGCGCCAAGTCGGAGGCGGTCACGAGGCGGAGAAAAATCATCATGAACCTCATTCCGAACCGAAGCCGCCAAAAGCCAAAGTGCCAGTCGCCGGTGAACCACAATCCGGCGGACTCAACAGCCCGTTCGCAAACCTTAAAGTGAATTAAGCGGCACGCTTCCACTTTGGGTTTTCCAACCGCGCACCAACTCTGGAAATTGGCAATTCTCGCAGACGGCATTCGAGTGTTCGCAGAAATCCCGCACGATTTGCATCAAACCCTGCTGCGCCGCCGCGTTGCGCAACGCGCGACTTTGACCGGTGCCAAGCAAGCGCTGCCGTGCCAATTTCAAAACGGAATTATCCCCGGCGGCCGGCCATGTAAAATAACGCCGCTCGATAACGCGCTGAAGTTTTTCGTTCTTGCCTTCGACCGCGCGAATCCAAAGCCACGGCAAAATCACGTTGACGGCCAAATCCGTCACCCGCGCGTCGCCCAAAAGCGGTTGCGGCTTTTTCAATCGCGCTGATTTGAACGTCCAATGCCATGACCAGAATTCGTCGCTCTCGACTTTAAAAATTTCCCGCAGCGAATCCAATAGTTTTTCATCCGGCAATTCAGTCGCGCACCAAAGTTCGAGTTTTGCCACGATTCTTCCCGACGCCAGCCAGTGCGCGGCCAGTGCCAGCCGCCGTTGTGGATGATTTGCCGGACGCAGGCCGTGAAATTTCCAGACGGCGCGTGGTAAAATGCAATCGCTGAATTCCTCACGTTCGCGCCACCAGCAATCCCAGACACGCCGCAAATAAGTATCCGAACTTTTTTGTGCGCGCGGCAATTCGTCCGGCAGCAAGCCGCCGACGCCGAGCAGGCGCGCTTGAAATTCAAATGCTGAATTTGCGCCGCGCGCCCAGCGCAATCGCGATTCAGCCAGATTTTGCATCGGCCAGACGTTGTGTTTGTAGCCAAGCGCGCGAAACAGATTTTCCCACAACGTCTGTTCCCAACCGAAGTTTTTTGCGCGGGCGCGAAATTGTCCGGCTTTGGATTGAAAGCGGACGAATGCGGCCTGGCGCAAAAGTTCGGTCAATTGCATTTCGTCCAGTTCACGCAACGGCGCGGAACATTTGCCGCGCAGATTTTCAGGCAGCGAATACAATGATTCGTTTTCAAGTGACAAATTCAATTCACCAATTGGCGCGTCGAGGAAATTTTTTAACGACAAAACCGTGGGAACATTTACCGTTGGCCGCGCATCTTCCCAAACGACGTGCAGAATGACGTTTTGATAATTAGGATTTCGGTCGTGACCGTGCGCGTGCCAGCCATTGACCCGAAGGTCAATTTCCACGTCGCCGGAGCGCGGCGCGTCGTCGCCGATTTGCAGAACTGCGCCGCGAAAATCCGGTCCGCCTTCGACGCTGGCAAAGCCGGGATGAAAAACGCGAATGACTTTTCCTTCGGCGGTTTTGAGCTGGTCGCGACGCAAGCGTTGATGCTGCCAAATCGCCTGGAGCAGGCGTTCGGACGGCATACTGTTTTCATCGCGCAAAACATTCGATGAACTGAGTTGCGCACGCCTTTGGGTGTAAAAATTGCTCAAATGCCGGGACACCTTGACATTGCTTTTGCGCGGAGTGTTCTGTAAAGTCAAGTTCCCCGCGAGAAAATTTGAATGCATCCAACGGCGGTTTAGCCTGTTTATAGAATGAAGGTGGCCATACGAGGGGATTTTGTTGGCCGGAACCGGTTTTTTTCGACTACACTTTGCGAGAGCTTTGATGAATCACGACGCGATGATTGAAGTGACGAATTTGACGAAACGCTACGCCGGCCACACGGCGGTCAGGGACATTTCGTTCACAGTCGCACGCGGCGAAATCGTCGGTCTGCTCGGCCCGAACGGCGCGGGCAAGAGCACAACGATGCGAATTCTTTCGTGTTTTATGCCGGCGACGAGCGGCACGGCACGCGTGGCGGGCTTCGATGTTTTTCATCAATCGGATGAGGTGCGCCGGCGCATCGGTTTCATGCCGGAAAATAATCCGCTGTATCCTGAAATGCGCGTGCGCGAGTATTTGAAATTTCGCGCGCGACTCAAAGGACTCGGCTGGAAACATTCGCGCGAGCGCATGGACACGGTGATGGAACAATGCGGTTTGACGGATGTGCGCCGCCGCATTATCGGGCAATTATCAAAAGGTTACCGGCAGCGCGTCGGGTTGGCAGATGCGCTGGTTCATGAGCCGGAATTGATTATTTTGGACGAACCGACCATTGGCCTTGATCCGCATCAAATCCGTTCGGTGCGGCAATTGATAAAAAGCCTTGCGCAGAAACACACGGTCTTGATTTCAACGCACATTTTGCCCGAGGCGGAAATGATGTGCAGCCGGATGCTTATCATGCTGGGCGGAAAAATTCTGGCTGCCGACACGCCGGAAAATTTGCAAAGGCTCATGGCCAGCAACAGTCAAATCATCGTTGAAATCGCCGCGCCGGCTGACGAGTTGCGCGAATTTTGGGCGCGCCTGCCGGAGATTGAGCAGTTCGACGTATCGTCCGGAGCAGGCGAATTTCAACGATGCGCGCTCACGCCGCGCGACGGGCTGGATTTACGCCCGCATATTTTCTTACTGGCACGCGAACAGGGCTGGATGATGCGCGAATTGACGCGCAGCCGACATTCGCTCGAAGACATTTATGTGCAAATCACCAAGCCGAATGAGGAGGAAGAAAACTGATGCGAATTTTTTTGACCCTCGCGCGCCGTGAGTTGGCGGCATTTTTCTTTTCCGTGACAGGCTATGTCATCATCGCCGCTGTGACATTGCTGATCGGATTCAGTTTTGTGATGTTCGTAAAAAATCTTGGTAGCGACCCATTCACAATGCCAGTCACAGAATTGTTTTTCAACAGCCAGTTATTTTGGATGATTGTAATTCTAACGAGTCCGGTAATTACAATGAGGTTGTTTGCGCTGGAAAAAGCCTCTGGAACGTATGAGACATTAATGACGACACCGGTCGGCGATATGGAAGTGGTGGCGGCCAAATTCACTGCAGCGGTAATTTTTTATATGGTGATGTGGTTGCCGACACTTGCGTGCCTCTTCATTGTGGGACATTTTACAAATCAGACGAGCGCCTTGGACAAAGGCACATTGGGTGGAACGTATTTGGGCATTTTCTTGAATGGTTGTCTATTTCTCTCGATGGGTTGTTTCGCATCTTCGTTGACGCGCAGTCAAGTGGTGGCAGCAATGATCAGTTTAGCAACCGGAGTGGCCTTACTTATAGTGGCTTATTTGGCAAAGGCAATTCCCGTGACCGCACAATGGCAGACGCAAGCGTTATCATATTTCAGTTTGTTCGATCATATAGACGATTTCACACGCGGCGTGGTGGACACACGCTCGGTGGTTTTTTATGCCAGTCTCACGTTTTTCTTTTTGTTCCTGACTTTGCGAGCGGTGGAGAGCCGCCGTTGGAGATAAAATGCCGAAAAATTCCCAAAACAAGCCCAGTTTCTCACTGCGCCATCGCTGGAAAATCGGCTTTGACATTTTGGCGCGAACGTTCCTGGTTTTGGCCGTCGTGGTGATGGTGAATTTTCTTGGCGCGCATTTCTTCGGTCGGTTTTATTTGAGTTCGCAAACGCGCATCGAATTGGCTTCGCGCACGGAGAACATCCTCAAATCCATGACGAACCATGTTGCCGTAACGCTTTATTACGACAAGCAGGACGATTTTTATCCGACCATCATCGCGTTGCTGAATGAATACTGCTCGGTGAATCCGAACATTTCCGTCAAGACGGTGGATTATGTGCGCGACGCGGGCGAAGCGCAAAAAATCAAGGAGCAATACAAACGATTCTTCACTTCACAGGGCGACAAGAATCTCATTATCTTCGACGCGGGCGAGAGTCACGTCAAAATTGTTCCCGGCGATGGACTGGTTCAAACCACGCTCGAACAAATTCCGAATGAAAAGGAGCGCGAGTTCCGCCGAAAGCCCGTCGCTTTCAACGGCGAGATGATGTTCACGTCCGTCCTGCTCGCGCTGGAAAATCCGCAGCCGCTCAAAGCGTATTTTCTACAGGGGCACGGCGAGCCCTCGCTCACAGATTCCAGTGAAGTGGGCTATCTGAAATTTGCCGCGATTTTGGGACAAAACTATATTGACGCGGAGCCGCTGCAATTGTTCGGCGATAACGTCGTGCCGGACGATTGCAACCTGCTCATCATCGCCGGACCACGCACGGCTTTCTCCGAAATGGAACTCCAGAAAATCAACCAATACCTCGCGCAAGGTGGACGGCTGTTCGCACTCCTTAATTATTTTTCCATCAGCCGACCGACCGGCCTCGAACCGATTCTTTCGCACTGGGGTGTCAACACCATCGCTGACGTGGTCCAGGAGCCAAAAAACACGATTTCCGGCCAAGACGTGATTGTCTACAATTTTAGTCAACATCCTGTCGTTGACCCGCTCACAGGACTTGCGCTGCAATTAATTTTACCTCGTCCCGTCGGCGCCGTGGATTTGGAAAATCCGCCCGCCGACGCGCCGAAAGTGGATGAACTCGCATTTTCAAGTTCCGATTCCACGCTTGCGGGCGAACCCGGCGTCGCACCACGCAGTTATCCGCTCATGGTCGCCGTCGATCAAAAGCCCGTCGCGGGCGTCGCCAACCCGCGCGGCACGACACGCATGATTGTTATCGGCGATTCCTTTTTCCTTGGCAACCGACAGATTGACTCCGGTGCGAATCGCGATTTCGTCGGCTACGCCGTCAATTGGCTGCTCGACCGCACATCCCTGCTCAAGGGTATCGGACCACAGCCTGTCACGGAATTCCGCTTGACGATGACGCGCACGCAACTGCAAAACGTCCGCTGGCTCCTGCTCGGCGCATTGCCCGGCGCGGTGTTAATGATCGGAGGGCTTGTCTGGCTGGTGCGAAGAAAATAATGAACTCAAAAACGACAGGAACTTGGTTTGTGATTGCCGCGGCATTGTTCGCGCTTGTTTTCTTTTTTCAGCGACACTGGAACACGCCAACCGGAATTCCGGCGAACATCCTGGCTGATTTGCAGCCGTCCGCCGCCACTAGTGTTCAAGTCATTTCCGCCGGCGCGTTGGAAATCCGCGCCGACCGCACGAACGGAAACTGGTTTTTGTCCAAACCGATGGTTTATCCGGCGCAGACCGCCGCCATCGAAACGCTGCTCGATGCACTCCAAAAGCTCACGCCTGCCACACACATCGGGGCGGACGAATTGCAGGAACACCACGACGCGGACGAGGAATTTGGTTTTGAACCGCCGCAAATTTCGCTCGTCATCGAAGCGGGCGATCAACGCTGGCATCTGTTGGTTGGCAACAAAACAGCGCCCGGCGACCAGGTTTTCCTGCGCGTTGTCGGCCTGGATGGCGCGTTCGTGGCCGACGCCGGCTGGTTGAAATTCATTCCACGCTCGGTCAACGACTGGCGCGACACATCGCTCGTGGACGCAAGCGAAAATAATTTTGACGCCATCGTGCTGACCAACGGTGCGAAAACCATCGAACTGCACCGCGACGCGACCAACCGTCTCTGGTTCATGACGCGACCGTTGCAGGCGCGTGCTGACAGCGAGCGCATCACCAGCGCGTTGCAACATCTTCAGACCGCCCGGGTCGCGCTGTTTGTCACCGACAATCCCAACACCGACTTGACCGCGTTTGGTTTGCAGCCCGCCGATCTTGATTTGTGGCTCAGTCACGGCACAAATTTTGTCACCGGCATTCACCTCGGCAAAAATTCGGCGAACGACTCAACGCAAATCTACGCCAAACGTGAAGGCTGGAACACCATTGTCACGACCGATAAAGAACCTTTTTCGCCGTGGCGTGGTTCAGTGAATGATTTCCGCGATCCGCATCTGTTCGAACTTACCGCGCCCGTGAACGAAATCGATGTGCGCGGTGATGACAATTTCATATTGCAGCGGCAGGGCACAAACGACTGGAAGATCGTTGGCGAAGAATTTCCGGTTGACGCCGAAAACGCGCAGGCATTCATCCAGATTTTGGCCCAGTTGCACATCGCCGATTTCGTGAAGGATGTCGTTACGGCGCCTGACTTGCAGGCTTATGGACTTGCCGCGCCGACGCGCCAGATTACCTTGCTTTCAACCGCTGGCGACACCAACAGCGTCATCTCGCAACTTGCCTTCGCCGCGCAGACCAACGGGATTTTCGTCCGGCGCGCGGATGAGGATTTCATTTATTCCATCACACCGGAGGATTTTAAACGGCTGCCGGAGGCGGGGTGGGAATTCCGCGACCGCCGCATCTGGAATTTCACCGAAAATGACGTGGCGCAAATCACATTGCGTCAAAACGGCCGGACGCGCGTGATGATCCACAACGGGCCGAACAAATGGTCGCTTGCGGCGGGTTCCCAAGGCATCATCAATCCACCCGCCATTGAAGAAACCGCGCACCGCCTCGGCGAATTGACCGCCGCTGGCTGGGTCGGACGCAACATCACCGCGCCGGAAAAATACGGCTTCAAGCCGGACAATTTGCAAATCACTGTTGAACTCAAGAACGGCGAAAAATTCACAGTGGATTTCGGCACGCCCATTTCCAACCAGACCGCGTTGGCCTCAGTGACGCTCGACAGTGAACGCTGGGCGTTCGTCTTTCCACCGGTGCTTTACCAGTTCGTCTTGAGTTATCTCACCATTCCGGCGAACGTTCTGTAGTATGCGTCCGCAACCTGGTTTCTGGCGAAAATGCCGCGTCTGTTTCCGCTGGTTTTGTATTACGGTGCTTTTCATGGTGTTCGTTTTGGCTTGTGCCGGGATTTGGCTCAATCAATACGGCCTGCCGGATTTTTTGAAAACACAGCTGGTTGAAAACTTGCGCACACACGGAATCGAATTGGAATTTTCCCGGTTGCGCCTCCACTTCGTGCGCGGACTCGTCGCCGAGAACGTCCTCATCGGCGGCGCAAAAACTCTCGACAGCCCGACACTGTCGCTGCGGGAACTGCAACTGCATATGGATCGCCGTGCACTGCTGCATTGCCGGTTGCAAATTGACGGACTCATTTTGCGGCAGGGTAAACTTGTCTGGCCCCTCGCGCCAACCAACGCTCTCACGCTCGACCATATTCAGACCGACTTGCGCTTCCAAACCAACGATACTTGGTCGCTCGACAATTTTCAGGCCGACTTTGCTGGCATGAAACTCGAGTTGTCCGGCGACGTCGCCCACGCGCCGGAAATCCGTCGTTGGGAAATATTTCGCGGTCGGAAATCCGCTGGTTTTATGGTCTGGCAGGCACGGTTACGGAAATTTTCCGACATGCTGGCTCAAATCCATTTTGAAAGCGCGCCACAATTGAGTGTGAACGTGAACGGTGACGCGCGTGACATCCATTCCTGTGCCGTTCGACTGAACGTCGCCGCGTCCGGCGTGCAAACACCACAGTTCAGCGCGCAGGACATTCAACTCGTCGCAACCATCACCGCGCCTGCCGACGCGCCGACGAATTTCGATTCGTCATGGAGTTTCTGGACAAACGCGCAGCCGTTTCGTCTCGTTTGGAACGCGCGGCTCATGGATTTGAAAGCCGAAAAATTAACCGCAGCTTCTTTCGCGTGCAGCGGCTTCTGGCAGGCACCGAAGCTTGCTGTCACAAATTTGTCCGCCGAACTTGGCGGCGGACGGCTCGACGCGCAGGCGCGACTAGATGTGGCCACGCGCGAATTGACATTCGTCAACTCGGCCTGTTTTGACTTTCATTCCATTGCCGCGCTGCTCACGGAAAAAACGCACGAGCGGCTGGTGGAGATTGCCTGGGGCCAGTTGCCGTCGCTGCAAGCCAGCGGATCGCTGGTTTTGCCCGCATGGACAAACCTCCAGCCGGATTGGCGCGGTGAAGTGCAACCCACGATTCAATTGAACGGCGCGCTGGCCATCACCAACGGAATTTTTGAAGGTGTTCCTTTTGACCTAGCGCACACGCATTTTTCCTATTCGCATCTCGTGTGGCAGTTGCCGGATTTTGTAATCGCGCAGGCCAAAACGCGGCTTGAAATCAACGGCAGCGAAGACGACAGCACGAAAAATTACCAGTGGCACATTCGCGGCGCGTTCGATCCGGCAACGATCCGACCGTTTTTAATGGCGAGCAACGCGGTACATGTTTTCGAGATTGTGAAGTGCACCGAACCGTTGACGTTGGACGTTGAAGTGGGCGGACGTTTGTATGATTACGACAGCATTGACGCGAGCGGGCGCGTGGCGCTGACGAATTTCACCGTTCGCGGCCAGTCCATCGGCAGCGTCGCGGGCAGGTTGCATTACAACAAACGCGTCCTCCAATTTTTCCATCCGCGGCTGTGGCGTGAAAATGGAACGCAGACGATGGTGGCCGAGGAAGTCACTTTGGATTTCCACACACTGCGGATTTATTTTACGAATGGCTTCAGCACCACCGACCCGGAGGTAATCGCGCGCGCCATCGGGCCGAAGACCGGGGAGTTGCTGGAACCGTATCAATTTCCAAAGCCGCCATCGGTGCGCGTGAACGGCTGTGCGCCAATGCGCGACATTCACGATGCGCCCGACGCGGATGATGCGGACGTGCGTTTCGATATTTTAGAGCCCACACCGTTCTGCTGGCTGAAGCTTAAAACGCCGGGTATCGCGGGCACAGTCCACTGGCTTGGCGCGTCGTTAATTCTGACGAATGTGACGGCGGCGTTTTACGGCGGCGACGGCAACGGTTTTGCGGATTTCGATTTTCGCGTGCCGCATGAAGGCGCGGATTTCCAGTTCATCGTGAACGCGACAAACGTAAACCTACATGCGCTCGCCATGGATTTGTCCACGCCGACCAACCATCTTGAGGGTGTGTTCACGGCGCAGCTCCTTGTGACAAACGCGGACTCGCGGAACTGGCGGACATGGAACGGCTATGGCCGTGTGAAGTTGCGCGACGGATTGCTCTGGGACATTCCCATTTTCAGCATTTTATCGCCGGTGTTAAACGCCGTTTCGTCCGGACTGGGCAACAGCCGCGCGACGGACGCCTCCGCGAAATTTGTCATTACCAATGGCGTGTTTTTTTCGGACACGCTGGAGATCCGCTCGACGATGATGCGCCTGCAATATACCGGCACGGTGGATATGAAGCAAAACGTGAACGCGCGGGCGACGGCGCAACTTTTGCGCGACACCTGGGCGGTCGGTCCGCTCATCAGCACGGTGCTGTGGCCGGTGAGCAAATTATTTGAGTATAAAATCACTGGCACACTCAATAATCCAAAGAGTGATCCGGTTTATGTCATTCCGAAGCTTTTACTGATGCCTCTGCACCCGATCCGCTCTTTGGAAGAAATTCTCCCCGCCGGCGACGCGGACGCGCCGCCGCTGAATTGAAATTGCAGGCCGGCGTCAAGGATTGGGCAGCGCGTAGTTGTTCGTGTTAATCGTTTCGTTGGGCGACGCCGGTTGAAAAGGTTCGGCACTGTCCGCATCATGCCTGGCGCGCTTTTGTTCCATTTTTTCCTCGGCCTCGATTTGTTCGCGCTCGTCCTCGACATCATCCTTCTCGGCGTGAGAAATTCCCGGCAACCGCGCTTCTTCTATCTTGGTCTGCGCAGCGGCCAGTTCAGGTGTCTTCAAAACCGTCGGACGCATCATCACGAGCAACTCTTCACGGGTTTTGTTGCTGGAAAGGCTGGTGAATAAAGCGCCAAGCAGTGGAATGTCCTCTAGGAGGGGAACCCCGGTTCGGCTCTTGTCTTTTTCCGAACGAATGAAGCCGCCAAGAATGACCGTGTCGCCGTTTCTCACGGCGATTTCGGACGAAAGCGTCCGTTTGTCGGTGTCAGGCACTTCGCCGATGCCTTCAACCTCCGTGCTGCCATCAATATCATCAATTTCCTGATTGATGTCCATTACCACCAGACCATCAGGGTTGATGAACGGCGTGACATCCAGTTCAACGCCGACCGACAATTGCGAATACGAAGCGCTGTTACCACTGATGCTGCCGCCGTTGTATGTGCTGGTAACATAGGGCACCGTGTTACCCACAAAAAATGACGCTTCTTTCGCCTGCGAAGTCTGGATGCGCGGACGTTGAATCACGGTCACACTGCTGTCCGATGCCGCTGCTTGCAAGGCCACGTCCCAACTCGGACCGATGTTGCCGAAATAGCTTAACCCGCCGGGCAGGCTGTTGGCAAAGCTGCTGGTGAGTGTTCCATTGGTACCGAGTGCGCTATTTAGGAAATCATAGAAAGGTTGTCCATTATTCACACCGCCGCCGCCAAGAATGTTTTGGATAATATTCGTCGAATTGCCCTGAAACGTTTTTGGATTCTGCGCAGCCGACACCCCAAAATTCCAAGCTTTGTTGAGCGACACATCCATGATGACCGATTCGATGAGCACTTGCGATAACAGCACATCCAGTTTCGACACAATGTTCTTGATCATCGCCATGTCCTGCTGCGTCGCGAAAACCAGAAGTGAATTACTCCGTTCATCGGCGATGATTTTTGTCTGGCCCAAAATTTGGATTTGCCCGGACGTGTCCGTTGACGCGCGCTGGATGATCTGCTGCAACCGCTGGCTGAACGAACTACCTGAAGTTGGCGTGCCGTTGGGATTTGATCCAAACGTTCGCGGCTGGTTTTGCTGGTTGTAACCGTTGTTTTGAGCACCACCGCCGCTGAAACCGCTCACACCGCTCACACTGGTGTGCGAGCCGGGCGTCGTCGCGCTGCTGCCGATGGCCGAACTGCTACCGCCGAGACTATTGAGCGCGTTGGCGATGTCGTCCACCATCGCGTATTTGATCGGAATGACCTCGGAGATGAATTCCTCCGGCACGGACACGTCCACCTGATTGATCATCTCCAACATACGCTTGACGTTTTCGGCGTTGTCACGCAGGACGAGAATGCCGTTGCTGTCAATCGGGATGATGGAGTTCGCCAGTTTGGCAAACGGCTGGATGATCGGCACCATTTCGCTCGGCTTTACATATTTCAACTGCACGATGCGCGTCACATATGAACCCAAGTCCGGCAACTGGCTCGCGTCCGCATGGCTGAACTCCGCGCCCGCCGAGTTCGCCTGATCCGTTGGCAATGCCTTCACGAATTTGTCGCCGACATTCACGACCGCAATACCAGCGAGCGCGAGCACGGCCTGCAACGCCTGAATCGCCTCGGTCTTGGTCAATGGTGTCTCAGTCTTTAAAACAATCGGCGGCGTGGACAAACCTGGTGGACGCAGAACGGTACGCCCGACCAGTTGCGAATAAACGTCGAGTACCTGGCTCACATCCACGCCTTGAAAATCGATATCGCCGGCAGGAATCATTTCTTCGGCGGGTGCGTTGACGGACGGAACCGCCGTCGCGTCCGCGTCGGGCAATGAAACGTCCGGTGGCACGGGGAAACCCGGCATCACCGGCGAGCTGGCGGCGTTGGCGTTGGCCGTATTGTTGTTGAGGCGGCGCGGCGCGTACGGACCTTGTTGCGCCCACAAATCGAAGCCGGTTAAAAAAAGGATGAGGATGAGCGCGGTTGTTTTCATTTGGCGGTTATGGTTGTGGATTCCAAATTGAGCGGAGGATTTTTTTGATAGCTCGCGACGAGCCGGATGTTCGCGTTGAGATGCTGGCGCGTTTCGTCCGGTTGCAACTCCAGATCGCGCACGCGCACCATCGAAGCGCCGGAGCCAAGCTTGTAAAGAAAATCCACCAGTTGCTGGTCGTCGGCGATGACAACGATGTTTTGCACTTGTTCGATGAAGAAAGCATCGTTCGTGTGTGTGACTTGCCGTGAGGTGTCGACAATGCCGACCCTGCTTTGCGCCGCCTGTGATTGAATTGTGCGTAAAAAATTAATTGACTGGTTTTCCGGCGCAACGAATTCGCCCTGACCCTCCATTTTTTTTACCTGCGCCGCATAATTCACCGCCTGCGCAATGGCCGTCTCGTAAAGTTTCAGTTTCTGGCGTGCGATATCTCCGCGCTGCCGCAAGTTGCCGAAATCGGAAAAGTGTGGCCAGACAAACACATAATTCAGCACGAGAAATAAAACGACCAGCACGCCGACGGCCAGTCGGCGCTCCAACGGACGGAGTTGCGCGAAGTATTTTTTCACGGCGAATCCTCCTCCCCGGTGTTTTTGAGCAAAAGACTGAAATTCCAAGTCACCGTGTTGCCGTATTGACGCCATTGGAACGGATCGCCGCCCATGGGATCAAACATTGGCTGGCCGTTGAGTTTGGCCTTATGCAACGTGTCGCTGAAATCGGTGATTGGGGCGATTTGATCCGGCGCGGCGGTGCCACTCAACGAAAGTTTTTGGCCGTCGGCAAAGCTGAACCGCTCCAACGAAACATCCGCAGGCAATTGTTCCGCTACCAGTTTCCAGCTATCCAACGCGGCGAATTTCAAATCCTGCCGCTCCTTGAGCACGTCATAACGCGCCTTGAGTTGCAGCGTGTTTGTGTAATTGCCGCTGATGGCGGCGACCTGCTCCTCGACTTTACCCGTTTGGTAGCCGACCAAACCCGTCGCGCAAAAATAAACCGCCACACCTGCCAGATACAAAACCAGCGCCGCACCCAGACCGTGAAGCCACAAACGATCAACAAACTGCTGCCGGTAACGCGCGGTAAAATCCGCAGGCAGAAGGCCCGCGCGCGCGCTGGCCACCACAGTGCGTCGCGCCGTGCGCACGGCCAACTCCGCCGTCGGCAACGGTTCCGTGGTTTGCGCCGGTTCGCCCAGCCCTTCGTGTAGCAGCAGTTCCCATTCAGAGGCGATTGCGGTGTCAACGACCAGATGCCATTTCGGTTGCGCCGTCAGCCAGCCTTCGAATTCGCCAGCCAGCATGAGTTGCGCGAGTTGATTTTTCAAACTTGCCGCGCGGTCATCTGTCGGCGGCAAAATTAAAAAACTCAAATTTCGCAGTGCGCCGCCAAACCACCACGCGACGAGCGCAACGCTCTGGCTACCGGGCTCCGACGGATAAATCCACGCGCTGTCTTCGGTCGCGGGCGTAGCTTCCAACTGGTCAAGCATCGGGACTTCGAGCCGATCGGCGAGATAGCCAGCGCCTTCGAGCTTGCCGAGAAATTCTTCCACGACTCTGCGTTCGACAATGACTACGATGACTGTCTGTAAATTATCCGTCACTGCTTGCGGCAAAATGTGCAGCGTCCAGACGATTTGTGTGACTGGAATCGGTGAGAGTTTTTCCAGTTGAAATTCCACCATCGCCAGCGTTTCGTCGAAAGCACTCCTGGGCAGTTCGATGACGCGCAGGAAAACATTTTCTGACGGCAGCCACGCGACGTTCAGTTTCGGCTGCCATAGCGCGACCCAGGATTTGGCGACGGACTTGGGCGGCAGCGACCGGCTGGGGGTGCTGCTCAATTCACGGCTCAGTACAAAACCGCCACCTTTGGACTCGAACTGCCAAAGGCGGTTCGCGTCGGGCGCGGTTTGCAGAACATTGCAGGAATTCCAGCGGGGCATACGTCAGAATTTTTTTTGAAGTGGCGGGGTTGGGTTCACGCCTTGACCCACATTTCTGTTTTGGTGTCACCGACGAGCGCTTCCATGTGCTCCTCCATTTGCGTGACACGCAAGACTTCCTCGATGGTTGTCTCGCCGTTTTTGACCTTGTTCCAACCGTCGGTGCGAAGCGTGCGCATTCCTTCTTCTATGGCTTTTTGGGCAATTGTCGTGGCCGGAGCGCGGTTCAAAACCAGCGGGCGGATGGATTCATTCAAAATAAGCAACTCGTAAATGCCCTTGCGTCCCTGATAGCCGAGTTGACGACATTCTTCACAGCCGGCACCGCGCCAAAACTTCGCCGTCCCGACTTCATTTTCTGGAAATCCGATTCGCCGCAAATAATCGCGTTCGACTTTCTGCTCTGTTTTGCAATGCCGGCAAATCGTGCGGACGAGGCGTTGCGCCATGACCGCTTCAACCGACGACGCCACAAGGAACGGCTCGATGCCCATGTCAATCAACCGCGTGAATGCGCTCGACGCGTCATTCGTGTGCAATGTACTGAACACCAGGTGGCCGGTGAGTGAGGCGCGAATGGCGATTTCCGCCGTCTCCAAATCACGGATTTCGCCGACCATGATGACGTTCGGGTCCTGCCGCAAAATGTGGCGCAAGCCCATCGCAAAGGTCAGGCCGATTTCCGGCCGCACGGCGATTTGGTTGATGCCTTTGAGTTCGTATTCGACCGGTTCTTCTATTGTGATGATACGTTTGTGAACGGAATTGATCGCACTCAAAAACGCGTAGAGTGATGTGGATTTGCCGGAGCCGGTCGGCCCGGTAACGAGAAAAATTCCGTGCGGCTTTACGATGATTTCACGAATCATCGCCTCGTCCTTCGGCGCGAAACCCAGCTTTTCCAGACTCAAAAAGATTTTGCCGCGCGTGAGCAAACGAAGTGAAACACTTTCGCCGTAAACAGTCGGAACGGTCGAAACGCGAATGTCAATTTCCTCGCCTTTGATGCGGACGTTGATGCGACCATCCTGCGGCAGACGTTTTTCCGCAATGTTCATTCCGCTCATCACCTTGATGCGCGAAATGAGCGCGGCTTGATAACGCTTCAACTGCGGCGGCATCGGCGTCTGATGCAAAATGCCGTCAATGCGATAGCGGATCCGTAGCTCGTCCTCCGCTGGTTCGAAATGAATGTCCGTCGCGCGGTCTTTGTGAGCTTCCCAAATAATCTGGTTCATAAACTTGATGACGCTCGCTTCCTGATCATCCTCGGTGATTTCCTTGACAGCAGCGATTTCAAGTTCCATCGGCTCGCCCTCGCCCATTTCGTCAAGCGTTTCCGCACCGACGCCGTAGTATTTTTTAAGTGCCTTTTCGATTTCAACTTTGGGCGCAAGCGCAAACTCCACCGGCATCCGAGCGTCGAAGCGCACCGCGTTCATCATCGCCGCGTCGAACGGATCGCTCGCCACAACCCGTAGCGTGCCGGCGTTCACCGCCGCCGGCAGTACGGAATATTGAAACGCGACCTTCGTTGAAATTTTGTTCCGCGCTTCCGTCGGGACGTTGAATGTATGTAAATCCACATACGGCCAACCGAGCGACGACGCGAGCCGCTGGACAAAAACGTCCTCGGCCACGCCGCGTTCGCGTGCAATAAACGTCAGCAGCGGTTCCTGCGAACCGTTGTCCGCCGATGCGCGCCATGCCTTGCGCCAGTCGTCAAATTGATTCGGGGACGCTTCCGCAACCGATGCCACCAGATTTTTTACCGAGCTAAAACCCATATTTATAATGCTCCGATTCTTCAGCAATTTAACAGCCGAAGCCGTAAAAAGTTGCAGAAATTCGGAAGATTTACAACATGAACCACGGATAGACGCCAATAAACAAGGATGCTTTTGGCTTGGACACGGATTTCATAGATTTTCACTGATTTTCAAATGGAAATATGAGTTTTAATTCGTGTCAATTCGTGTCTCAATTTTGCCATGAAACAATTTGCCACTGTTACCGTCATCGGACGCGACAAAACCGGTGTCATCGCCCGCGTCACGAATTTTCTTTTCGAGCAAAAGGCCAACGTCGAGGCGCTCGAAGAACAAGTCACGCGTGGTCAGTTCAGCATGGTACTTCAGGCTTCGTGGCGCACAGTGGATTGCAACGCGGCAAAAATTCGCCATCATGGTCACGAAGGAAACGCATTGCTTCGACGCGCTTCTAGACGCGAAGTTGAAAGCGGACGCCGCGCTCATCATCGGCAATTACGCCGGTTTCGCGTCGCGCGTGAAAAAATTCAATCTGCCTTTCGCGCACATCAGTTGGAACGACCGTGCCAAAGCCGAGGGCCGCGCGTTGCACCTGCTCGAAAAAAATGAAATTGATTTTGTCGTGCTGGCACGCTTTATGAAAATTCTTTCGCCGAACTTTGTGTGGCGGTTTAAAAACAAAATCATCAACATTCACCCGTCGCTGCTGCCGAGTTTTCCCGGCCCGCAGGCGTATCGTCAGGCTTACGAACAGGGCGTGAAAATCGCCGGCGTCACGGCGCATTTCGTTTCCATGCGGCTCGACGAAGATCCGATTATCGCGCAAGGCGCGTTTTCGATTCGTCCCGGCATGGCACTCAAGGAACTCGTCGCACGCGGCCAGCAAATCGAAGCCGCCGTGCTCGTAAAAGCCGTGAAACTTTATCTCGGCAAACGCCTTGACGTTCATTGGGGCGTGGTGAAGGAGGTTTGAATAATTTTCTCTCTGGATAGTGGCCGGGTTGCTGTTTTGGATTTCCCTGGCTGCTTGACAGGAAATGTTTGCATCCGCTTGCGCCTCGACTCGTACGTCCGAAGTGATACGTTGTTCGCGTGAATGAGCTTCTCATCGGCTTGGTTGGCGCAGTGCTGTCCACGAACCAGCCGCAGGCCGTCAGCAATTTGATCCAGCAGAACATTGGTATCGCGATTTCGATTCCGAATCCAAACAATCCGGCGGAAAAGGAATTGTTGCAGTTGATGGCCGAGGATGACGCGGCGCAGGCCGAGGTGGACAAATGGATTCAGGAGAACAACGCTTTCGCGGCGCAGGGCGCGGGCGAATCAAAGGAGGAATTGAACCAACGCATCCTCGCGCGGTTTGATTCCGTTCGCAAGGGTTACGAAGATTTTTTGCGGCGTTATCCCGACGACGCGCGCGGGCATCTGGCCTACGGCAGCTTTCTTAACGACATCGGCGATGAAGAAGCCGCGTTGACACAAAATGAAGAAGCCGCGCAACTCGATCCAAAAAATCCGGCGGCGTGGAACAACCTCGCCAATTATTATGGTGAAAACGGCCCACTCACGAATGCCTTTACCGATTACGCGAAGGCGATTGAGCTGAATCCCGCCGAGCCGGTGTATTATCAAAATCTCGCGACAACGGTTTATCTTTTTCGCAAGGACGCGGAACAATTTTACGGCATCAACGAAACGCAGGTTTTTGACAAGGCCCTGGAACTTTATCACAAAGCCGTCCGACTCGACCCGAATAATTTTCCGCTCGCGTCCGATTACGCACAAACTTATTATGGCATCCGCCCGCTCCGCGCGGACGATGCGTTGGTCGCCTGGACGAACGCACTCAACATCGCCCACGATGACATCGAGCGCGAAGGGGTTTACATTCATCTCGCACGAATTAAAATGGCCGCCGGGCGTTACGCCGAAGCCCGCGCGCAACTTGGTGCCGTGACCAATTCAATGTATGCCGATCTCAAGCAGCGGCTTGAACGTAATCTCGCTCAACGTGAAAACACGGCGACAAATTCAACCACTGCCGGTATTTCAACGAATGTTCCACCCGTTTCTCCAAACGCATCCGGTTTATCGCGGCCTTAAAAAGCTTTTCAAATTCAACTTTTGTCCCGATAACTTTGCGCTAAAATGGATGGCACATGAGTTTTTACGACAAATTGAAATTTGACGCGAACGGTTTGATTCCGGCCGTCATTCAGGAACAAAAAACCGGACGTGTTCTGATGTTTGCGTGGATGAACCGCGCGTCGCTCGAAAAAACCATCGCGACCGGCAAGACCTATTTTTGGAGCCGTTCGCGCCAGAAACTCTGGATGAAAGGCGAGGAGAGCGGACACACGCAAACCGTGAAAGACATCGCATTCGATTGTGACGGCGATGTACTGCTTATCCAAGTCGAGCAGACCGGCGTGGCGTGCCACGAAGGTTATCAATCGTGTTTTTTTCGCTCGGTTGAAAATGGAAATTTCAAAATCACCGAGCCGCAATTGCAAAAGCCGGAACAGATTTACGGAAAGAAGAAATAATTAGCACAGTTACTGCCGTTGAGAAATATGATGCCTCTTGGGATATTCAAGAACTTGCTTCGAAATGCGTTTCTCAAAGCCTTCACTTTTCGAAATGGGTGAATACAAATTATTGGGCTTATTTACTTGATGCAACACAACGCTACAAATATGGCCTTAATTTAGCGTCTCTACTACGGGTTGTGGTTAATTTTTACATGGTGCATCAAGTAAATAATCGCACAAATTATTTATCAAACAAGCATTTGAAAGATTGCTCGGCAGCAATTAAGTATACCACGCTAATAGAAATGATTCTGACGTATGCCAAGAAAGTCAATGCGAGCGATGCAGGGTGATTGATTGTCATCGCAGACAGTGCCTATTTATTGCGGCTTCCTGCTTTTGTTTTTACCGCGCTTCGGCTAAAAATGGTTTCATGTATTCGCCGACACTGGATGAATTTTTGAAATTGGCCGCACAGTGGAACGTGATTCCCGTCACGAGCCGTCTGCTCGCCGATGTCGAAACACCGCTTTCGGCCTACCGGAAAATCCGTGGTGCGGGCGAATCGTTTCTCTTTGAGTCGGTCGAAGGCGGCGAGCATTTGGGCCGCTACTCATTCGTCGGCTGCAATCCGCGCGCCGTCATCAAACAGACTGCCGATCGCGTGGAAATCATCGAAAACGGAAAAGCCGTGGAAACACTTTTTGTTGGTCGCGACGCGAAAGACGGTCTGGTTGTCGTCGAGCGTGTGATGAAAAAATATCGCGCGGTTTCCGTTCCCGATTTGCCTCGCTTCACCGGCGGCGCGGTCGGCTTCATCGGCTACGAATTTATCCACGATATCGAACCTGTCATGCCGCGCCCGGTACACGATGAACTGAAAACGCCCGTGATGTATTTTCTCGTCGCCGACCAGCTTTTGATTTTCGACCGCGTCGCGCAGACGATCACGATTTTAGTCAACGCGATTCTCGCCGACGCGGAAAGTCCGGCTGAAGCTTACGAAAACGCGGTGAGCGAAATTGAACGAATTATTTCTTTGCTCGAACAGCCGAGTGAACATTGCACTGTGGCCGTGATGAACGAAATTCCCTCCGTCGAATTTAAATCCAATCAAACGAAAGAAAAATTTTTTGCGAATGTAGAGACCGCAAAAAAATTCATCACCGCCGGCGACATCATCCAAGTCGTTGGTTCGCAGCGTTTTTCCGCGCCGGTCACGGCGTCGCCGCTGGATATTTACCGCGCCGCGCGCAGCATCAACCCGTCGCCATATATGTTTTTGCTGGAACTGGACGGATTTTCGCTCGTCGGCGCGTCGCCGGAAATTCATGTTCGTTGCGAAGAAGGCAAAGTGGAGATCCGTCCGATTGCCGGTACGCGGCGGCGCGGAAAAACCGACGCCGAAGACTCCGCGCTCGAAAAAGAATTGCTCGCCGACCCAAAGGAACGCGCCGAACACGTCATGCTCGTGGATCTCGCGCGCAACGACATCGGGCGCGTCTGCGACTTCGGCAGCGTGCAGGTGCGCGACTTGATGTTTATCGAGCGTTACAGCCACGTGATGCACATCGTATCGCAGGTTGAAGGAAAACTTTCGGCGGACAAAACGCCTTACGATTTGATGCGCGCGACATTTCCCGCCGGCACAGTCAGCGGCGCGCCGAAAATCCGCGCGATGCAAATCATCTCCGAACTGGAACAGACCACGCGCGGGCCGTATGCGGGCTGTGTCGGCTATTTTTCCTTCAACGGCAATCTCGACACTTGCATTACCATCCGCACCGCGCTCATTAAAGATGGCAAAACTTTTATTCAAGCCGGAGGCGGCTGGGTGAACGATTCGACGCCGGAAAATGAATTTCAAGAGACCATCAATAAATCCATGGCCATGCGGAAAGCAATTGCGATGGCGGAAACTTTCGGGAAATGATATTCATTGTGTATGGCAGTGAAGAAAAATCATTTTCCAATTCGATAGGATTAGTTCATGACTTACGAAAGCAAAATGCTTGCAGAGTTGGCAATGCCAACTCGGAAACAAGTCGAGCAGGCTTATGCCATCTTCATCGCAATTGTCGGATTGGTTTTCGGCGCAGCGGCAACCCAAGCCGCGCAAGTCGGGCTGATTAAAATTGACGGCGCCATCGGCCCGGCCACGGCCAATTACATTTCCCGTGCGATTGACGTTGCCGCAAATCAAAGCGACGAGTGCCTTGTCATCGAACTAAATACTCCCGGCGGGCTGGCCACTTCCATGGACGACATCGTCCAGGAATTTTATGCGTCGCGAGTGCCGGTTGTCGTTTACGTCTCGCCGGAAGGCGCGATGGCGGGCAGCGCGGGCGTTTACATC
The DNA here is from genome assembly GCA_050015635.1 of Verrucomicrobiota bacterium. Classification (GTDB taxonomy): domain Bacteria; phylum Verrucomicrobiota; class Verrucomicrobiia; order Limisphaerales; family UBA11358; genus UBA11358. The sequence continues at coordinate 105,830 of JBEKBA010000001.1, read as the reverse complement.
ACGTTGGCGGCGGACATTGCGGTGATGGCACCGCACACCACCATTGGCGCGGCGCATCCCGTCGAGATAGGCAACGAAGATGAAACCACCAACAGCATCATGATGCAAAAGATTGGAAACGCCTACACGAAGGTCATGCAGACCATCGCCGAAAAACGGCATCGCAATGTCGAATGGGCAAAATCATCCGTCACGGTGAGCGAGGCAATCACATCCGAGGAAGCATTGAAAAAGAAAGTCATTGATTTGATTGCGACCAATGTTCCCGATTTGCTTCAAAAATTGAACGGTCGTTCCGTGAACGGAAAAATTTTGAAAACCACCGGCGCGAACGTTGTGGAAATTCCGATGAGCGCGGGCGAAAAATTCTTCCAGCTCTTCTGGCAGCCGCAGGTAATGATGCTGCTCATGCTCATCGCGATTTACGGCATCATCGCCGAAATGAGCCATCCGGGCGCGATTTTTCCGGGTGTCGCGGGTGCGCTCGCGCTGATTCTGGTGCTTTATATGTCGGCCACGCTGCCGCTGAATATCGCGGGCGTTGCACTGATTCTTTTGGCGCTCGCGCTGTTCGTCATAGATATTTTTGCGCCGACGCATGGCGTTTTGACCGTCGGCGGCATCATTGCATTTTTTTTCGGCGCGCTGATGCTGTTCAATCACGCGCCGGTCGGCTACCATTTGCCCATGAGCTGGATTATTTCAACGACGCTCGTGACCGCGGCATTTTTTGTGTTCTTCGTCAGCAAAGGAATCCGCGCGCAATTTTCGCCGAAACGCGCGGGCGCGGAAACGATGCTCGGCAAAACAGTGAACGCACTTTCGCGGATTGACTCGCAAAGCGGCAAGGTGTTTATCGAAGGCGAACACTGGAACGCCGTCAGCGAAACGCCGGTTGAAACCGGGCAGGCCGTTGAAATCATCGGCATTGCCGGACTGACTTTGAAAGTGAAACCAAAAGCTCAATAACGGAGAAAAATTTATGGACCAACAATCAATTCAACATCTCATCGGCGGTGGGCTTGTGATCCTCATTCCCGTTTTCATCGTGCTCGTGGTCATTCTGCCGCAAGCCATTCGTATTCTGCGCGAATACGAACGCGGTGTCATTTTCCGGCTCGGCAAACTGCAGGGCGCGAAAGGGCCGGGAATCATTTTCCTCATTCCGCTCGTGGACAAGATGGTGCGGATGGATTTGCGCGTCGTGACCATTGACGTGCCCAAGCAGGAAATCATGACCAAGGACAACGTGCCCGCCACGGTGGACGCGGTGATTTATTTCCGCGTCGTGGACCCGAACGCAGCGGTGGTGAAGGTGGAAAATTATTGGAAAGCGACCTCGCTCATCGGGCAGACAACTTTGCGCAGCGTGCTGGGCCAATCGCCGCTGGACGACCTGCTTTCGCAACGTGATGTCATCAACCAGAAGTTGCAAGAAATCATTGATAAACAAACCGAGCCGTGGGGCATCAAAGTCACTTCCGTTGAAGTGAAAGAGGTCGCGTTACCGGACAGCATGAAACGCGCGATGGCCAAGCAAGCCGAGGCCGAGCGCGAACGCCGCGCGAAAGTCGTGAACGCGGAAGGCGAATTTCAAGCCGCCGAAAAAATGGTGCAGGCCGCCGCGTTGATCGCCAAGGAGCCGATTGCGCTGCAACTGCGTTATCTCCAGACCATGCGCGAAATGGCGAGCGAGCACAACACGACAACGTTCTTGCCGCTGCCGATTGATTTGTTCAGCGCGTTTTTGAAGAAGTAGGCAACGAAGCCGTCAAAATGGTGTTTAGTAGTATGTGCGACTAACGCTGAAACTTTTGACCCCTACCATTGTCGCAGTTGCAATTGCCGCCGCTGCTGGAAGTGTAAGCGGCGTTTATATGTGCAGTATTTCTTCAATTGGTTCGACAGAAGCGGAAATTATTAGGCGACATTGTCCTATCCGTCTTATTCAGCCAGAGTGGGTAAATAGCCAGCCGGATTTGCTTTTGAATTGGACTTTGGTAGAAACGAAGGCGCGTCTTGCTCTGGTTGCTGTTTTGTGGCTGTGTGGTATAAGTGTCATCGTCCATTAGCATTTGCGAAAATTGACCAAACAGTGAAATTGATAAATTGATTTTCCAATTCGACATTCGGCAATCGAAATTTATTTCATGCCTCTTTACGAATACGAGTTGTGCGAAGGCGAGTGCAAGGTGTGCGGCGGGAAATTCACGTTGCGCCGACCGATGAGCGTGCCGGAGTTGACGAAGTGTCCGGCGTGTAAAAAGCCGGTGCGCAAGATCGTTTCAGGCTTCAGCACGCCTCACAAACTCAAGCCGCTATCCATTTCGGATGCAAAAAAAGCCGGTTTCACCGTTTTAAAAAAACTTCGCAAGGGTGAATACGAGCGGCAATAGCGTGGCCGAGGGACAAAATTCGAACACGGCGGGCGATTTTCTTTTTGAGTTCATTTTTGACTGACAGTGTCTATTGCATTAGGTTAACAGTCTGGAAATGAATTTCCGTCCGGCGAATTTGAAACGGCTGCTACTTTTGGTCGGCGTGGCCGGAGCGATGGTTTTGTCCGTTCGCGCGCAACAGGGCGGCGAGCCGATTATTTTTTCATCTCCGGTTGGCGGCGGTGTGTCGTCGAATTTGACACGGCTTTCCGCCCCGGTGGACGTGCCAGACACATTCCAGGCCGCACCGTCAGGTTTTGACGTGAATCTTCCGTCCGGCGGGGCACCCCCGCTAGCAACGGTCCCGTCGGCAGTTTCGATCTCTGAAGGCCAGCAGTTGCAAAATTTGTTGAATCCAAAAAAAGATTGGACGTTGATGACGCCGGAAGAAATTATGGGCCTCACCTCGCCGGAAAAAATTTTTCAGGTTCCGGACCGTGACACAATCGGTTTGCGGAAAAATCCGAACGCGCTGGAGCTGCAAAACGGATCGGAGTTTGAGGCGACGAATGGTTTCTCGCCGGATAATTCAGACTCGGCCTGGCGTTTTTCCCGCAATCGCGACTTCCAGCCGGATGCGGACACACCCAATCCGGTCAGCGACCACCTCGGCAGCATACCGACGTCTTTAAGCCAGCTTTTCAACAACGCGCCGCAGCGTGACGACAATTTTGCCGGCCAGAACGCAGGCGCGAATTTGTGGAAACCAATTGGCGGTTCATTTCCGCTGCCGACACCGGATTCCACGCAACCGACGAAAATGGATCAGTTCAAACAATTGCTGGGAGCAGATCCGAGAACTCCGGTTGAAACACCCGCAGCGCGTTCCAGCAGCGGGGCGTCTTTTTCGTCGTCGTCAGATGACAATTTCGGCCAGCCGGCGGTGAATCCGGTCGGCGCTTCCTACACACCACTGACCAGCGGCATCGGCACGCCGACGGGTCTGGCGCCATTGCCGACCATCACCGGTCAAAACAGCATACAACCCGCGATCACACCGGCTTGGACGCCGCAGGCGCCGCCCTGGATGTCACAAGGGCCGCAACCGTTTGTCATTCCGCAGCGAAAATTTTGAGCGTTTCGGCGTGAATCAATGCGCCGACGTCATTACGAAGACCTGTTCCAAAGTGGAAATGCCCTCGCGGGCACGGTCGAGCGCGACCATGCGGAGTGTGCGCATTCCCTGGCTGATGGCGACCTTGCCGAGTTCACGGGTGTTGGCGCGGGCAATGATGAGTTTGCGGATTTGATCGCTGATGGCCATGGCTTCGATGACCGCCATGCGTCCGGCGTAACCGGAATTTTTGCAGCGTTCACAACCTCGTCCGCGATAAAGCTGCACACCGCTGAATGTGGCGGGATCGATGCCGAGGTCTTCAAACATTTTTTCCGGATACGTCACCGGTTCCTTGCAATACGGACAAATGCGGCGGATGAGGCGCTGCGCGCACGAGAGCAGCAATGAGGATGAGATTAAAAACGGCGCGATACCCATGTCGTCGAGACGTGCGATAGCACCGGGCGCGTCATTGCAGTGCAGCGTGCTCAACACTTGATGCCCGGTGAGCGCGGCTTCGATGGCGATTTCGGCAGTTTCAGTATCGCGGATTTCGCCGATCATGATGATGTCCGGGTCTTGGCGCAAAATGGAGCGCAGCGCACTGGCAAAAGTAAGGCCAATGTCTTTTTTGGTCGGCACTTGGTTGATGCCTGGAATTTGAAATTCCACTGGGTCTTCAACGGTCACAATGTTGTAAATCGGATTGTTGAGTTCGTTGAGCGCGGAATAAAGCGTTGTGGTTTTGCCGGAACCGGTCGGGCCAGTGACGAGTAGCAATCCGTGCGGCGCGTCAATGGCTGCTTTGAATTGCTTGAATGTCTCTGCGTCCAAACCAAGCTTGTCAACGCTCGCGGAGAGATTTGATTTGTCGAGCACGCGCAACACCATTTTTTCCCCGTGAACGGTGGGCATCACGGAAACACGCAGATCGAAATCTTTGCCGCTGACACGCACGCGCATACGACCGTCCTGCGGCAGGCGGCGTTCGGCGATGTCGAGGCTGCTCATGATTTTGAAGCGCGAAGTCAGCGCCAGTTGCATTTCCTTGGGCGGTGGCGTTGCGTCAATCAGCACGCCGTCCACGCGGTAGCGCAGGCGCAAAGTTTTTTCGAACGGCTCCAAGTGGATGTCGCTGGCGCGGTCTTTTATGGCCTGAACGATGATGAGGTTGGCAAGCTTGATGACCGGCGCTTCTTCACCGGAGGCAGCCAGCTGGTCAATGCTGATGTTTTCGGCGACCTCTTTGACAGTCTCAACAGAATCAGCCTCCGCCTCGGCATCGCGCAGCTTTTGCGCGTCTTGAATGATGTCTTCAATCGAACTAGCGTGAGCGGAATCAAAAACGTTGAGCTTGTCAGCTATAGCTCGATCAGAGGCGATGAGCGGAGAAATTTCCAGCTTGGTAATGCGCCGGATATCATCAATGGCCAGAATGTTCAGCGGGTCCGCCATCGCCAGAAACAGCTTGTTCTCCAGCCGGGAAACGGGAATAACCCTGTGGGTATGCGCGGCGTCGCGGGGCACCAATTCGGAAATTTCCGGCGCAATGGTCACGCGCCCGAGGTTTACCGGCGGCACGTTGAGCACACGACCCATGCAAACCGTCAGGTCCTGGTCGCTGACGTAGGATTTTTCAAGAACGAGTTTAACGAAGCGCGCGCCATCCTTTTTCTGCTGCTCCAGCAATTCTTCGACCTGCTGCATGGTCAACAGACCGTCCTCGACAAGCGCGTCGGCGATGCGTTCTCCGAATGATTTGATCTTGACCATGGGCTTAACGGAATGTTTTGCGGATGTTTTGCATCAGTTCAGACGGCGGCACCAGATACCACAGCAACCGATGCGAAGTACTCTCGGCCAATTCCCTAGCCGCCCGCTGGTCAAACGGGTTGGCGGTCGCCACCAAAATCGCCTTGCTCATCCGGTCAAACGGGATCACGCACCAGCGCCGGCAGATTTCCGCCGAAAAACTACGCGTCAACTCGATGTCCACGTCATATTTGTCCAGCAACAAAAACGGCGTGCGCGATCTGTCGGCCAGCAGCTTGAGCGATTTTTCCACGGGGAAAATGTTCCTTTGCGCGAGCGTATGGATGAACGGCTCGACCACATCCGCCGGCGCGACCGTCAGGTCCGGCTCGTGCCAGCACAATTCAAAGTCATCCGCGCCGATGACTTTGCCTTCGACAAAAATTTTATGCATCGTTTTGCGACCATCGTCCAATTCTTCAGCTTCCACGCGCGATTTTTTGGCCTCGGCCTTCAGCGTTTTGGACGGAGGAGCCAATGCCGCCGGCTCGGCACCATTGGGTTGCACTGCGGCGTGGCTAGCCTTGTCTTCGATTTGCTTCAGCGATTTCTGCGCGTCGGCGTCGTTCGGGCGGCGCTGCAAAATAGTCTCATATTCCAGAATCGCCGATGAAAGCTGTCCAGTTTCGCGGTATGCCTGCGCGATGCGCTTGGACATGCTTATGACCTCATCCTCACGGCCCAGCTTCGTGTAAGCCTCCTTGAGAATTTCCAACGACTGGCAATCATTTGGCTGCGATTGCACAATGACCTCGAACATCTCAATTGTCTGCTGCAATTGAGATTCTTCGTCCGCAGTTATTGTCGGTGTGGCCATGCCGCGAAATCCCCAACCAAATGACGGAAATTAAGCAACTTCTCTGCCAGTTTAAAGTAACGCCCACGTAATTCAAAGTGAAAATCGCGCCGCAAATTCTTCAAAACGCTTTTGCATTTCGCGCTTTGCGTCTTCGTGGTAAAAACTTTTCAGGTGGAACGACCCATTCCAGTCATGACGCCCGTGGCCGGTGAACGCCTCCTGCGCTTTGTCGGCGACCGCGTCCAATTCATGCTGCGCGACGAAAACGATCGTCATGCGCGTGACGGCTGGCGCGCGCTACTCCGCACCAACCTCGGTCGTGCCACCGAATTGCGCCACGAAATCATTTCCGCCCACGCGGGCAGTGCGGTTCACGCCGGAACCTCGTGGCGCGATCTGCCGATGCAAAAAACCGACGCCGGCTGGCAAATCGAATTGCCGCTCGCCGAAGTTGGCTACTTCAAAGCCAAAGCCTATCTGCTTGACGTGAAGGGTTGGCAACACTGGCCCGACGGCGCGGACGTCGGAATTTCGGTCCATCCAAACTTCGCGCGCACCGCAAATACAATTTACTGCGCGTTCACGCGACTCTTCGGCACGACAAAAAATTTGGCTTTCACGCACGACGAAAAACTTGAAGCGCAAATCAAACCGTTCGACGAAAAAAATTTCACCGTCATTCCGCCTTCAGGAAAATTGCGCGACCTTGCGCGCCAGTTGCCGCACATTGTCCAAACGCTCGGTTGCCGCGTTCTTCATTTGCTGCCGGTTCACCCCACGCCCACAACCTTTGCACGCTTTGGTCGCTTCGGCAGTCCGTATGCCGCGATTGATTTGACCGCGATCGATCCCGCGCTTTGCGAATTCGACAAACGCACCACCGGGGTTGATCAATTTTGCGAACTCACCTACGCCGCGCACTCGCTCGGCGCGCGCGTATTCATTGACATCGTAATCAACCACACCGGGTGGGGCTCAACCTTGCAGGAAAATCACCCTGAATTTTTCCTGCGAAATCCTGACGGCACATTCGCCAGCCCAGGCGCATGGGGCACAACGTGGGAAGATTTGGTTGAACTGGAGCAATACGACGTCGCGCTCTGGGACAAAATTGCCGATGCCCTTTTGATTTGGTGTCATCGCGGTGTGGATGGTTTTCGCTGCGACGCTGGCTACAAAATTCCCGTGTCCGCGTGGCAATACATCGTCGCCCGCGTGCAAAATGAATTTCCCGAGTCAATTTTTCTGCTCGAAGGCCTCGGCGGTTCGTGGGAAGCCACAGAAAACCTGCTCACCAACGGCGGAATGCAATGGGTCTACTCCGAACTGTTCCAAAATTATTCCGGCCGGGATGTTGCCAACTATCTAGACTATGCAAACCGCCAAAGCTGGCACGTCGGTACTTACGTTCATTACAGCGAAACTCACGACAACAGCCGCCTCGCTGAAAAAGGCCACGTGTGGTCATTGTTGCGAAATCGCCTCTGCGCGTTGACGAGTTCAAATGGCGGCTTCGGCTTCACTTGCGGTGTCGAATGGCTCGCTGAAGAAAAAATAAAGGTCCATGGCTGCACCGGTTTGAATTGGGACAACTCCGACAACATTGTTTCCGAACTTGCGCAGCTCAACCAGCTTATCTCCGACCATCCGTGTTTTTTCGACGGCGCAAAACTTACGCGTTTGAGCGCGCCCTCCTCGCCGGTCTATGCGCTGCTCCGCGAATCGGCTGAAGGCAAAGATTCTATTCTCGTTCTCGTCAACACCGATGAAAACAATGAACAAACTATCAAGCTTGATACAGGCATTTGGACAAAACTTGATAATCCCACCATTGATTTGATTGCTCCAGAAAACGCTTGGCCATCGGACAAATTTCCACAGTTAGAAAAAGGCGAATATGGCTGGCATCTCATAGCATTACATCCGAGTGCTGTACATTGCTTATCTGCACACGAAAAGCCTGTCGGTTTGAGCGGTGCGGCCTACCGTTGTGCGCGCGCCCAGGCTGCTTGGGCGATTGCCGCGTTGAGCAAAATTATTCCGACGGAGACTATGGACGGAACTGATTGGCGTTGGCTGGCCGCACAAGTTGAATGTTCGCCGGCCAATTTTCTCGCCGCCGCGAGTGAATTTGCCGCGCGTAACGCAACCGTTTCCTTGGCGGAATTGCTGCGTGATGGTGAGCCGCAAAAGTTTTTCCCCCGCGTTGTGATCTGGACATTGCTTGATAGCCGTCGCATCGTGCTTGTTCCTCCCGGTCACTGGCTGTTAATAGAAGACAATGCGCCGTTCCGGGTCATGCTCAAAACGCTGGGACAGTTACAACCTGTTCAGTCCATCGCCGTGCGCGACAGTCATGTGGCCTGTTTTGCCCCGCGTGCGACAGCGGCGGATGCGGAACTGATTTTGGAACGTTACGCTGCCATTTCTCAGCACGTTTCAGGCACGGTTCGCTTTCTTTTACCCGAACCGCAAATTCAAAATCCCGAACTGCAAACCCTCGACGATGAACTCGTGCTATTAACCAACGGCATCGGCGGCATGGCGCGGATCTGCGTGGACTTGGGCCGCGTGAATTCCAAATATGACTGCGTCCTCGGCGCAAACCTGAATCCAAGCGTCCCGGTGGACCGCCACGTTTTCGTCAAACGCCTCCGCGTCTGGGTGAACGCCGATGGTTTTCTCTCGCCGCTCAACTTGAAAAACCTCGCGTGCTTTGAGGCGGGGATGCCTGCCGTCTGGCTATTCATCGCCAACGCGGGTGATGGCCGCACGGTCGAAATCGAATTGCGCGCCGAGATGCTCGAAGGAAAAAACACTACCATTTTTCAGTTCCGCCGTCCGACTGAAAAAGGCGCTAGCGGAAAACAATTGCCCACCAATGCCAACGTGCGTCTGACGGTGCGCTTCGACATCGAGGACAGAAATTTTCATATCGAAACCAAGCGCAACGGCGGCGCGGATTATCATTTCTCGGCCAATACGCACGCGCTCGACAAAAAAATTGGTTTTGCCTTCACACCCGCGCCTGACCGCCAGTTGCGCGTGTTCGCGGATGGCGGTGAATATCATCCGCAGCCGGAGTGGTGCGAAAACATCCCGCATCCGGTCGAGCGATCGCGCGGACAAGTCGGCAGTGGCGACGCCTACAGTCCGGGCTGGTTTGAACTGCCGCTGCCCAAAGGCGCGAATGTTACGCTCGTCGTCACAGCGGATGCAAACGATCCGTCGCGAGGTGAACTCAAAATCGCAAATCATAAGCCGCAATTGAAAAGCGCGGACAACGATTTTGGCCAGCAACTCAAACGCGCGACACGCACATTCGTCGTTCGCCGCAATCAAGGCAAAACGGTCATTGCCGGTTATCCGTGGTTTTTGGATTGGGGACGTGATTCACTGATTTGCGCGCGCGGCTTGCTCGCAGCAGGAATGACAAGCGAAGTTAAGCAATTGCTTTTGACCTTCGCCCGCTTTGAAAAGGACGGTACGCTGCCAAACACGATTCACGGTGACGATGTCTCGAACCGCGATACTTCCGACGCACCGCTGTGGTTTGCCGTCGCGTGTGAAGAACTCGCACAGTTGCAATCCAATTTTTATTCCACCGTTGTTGATTCTTCAAAACGGACAATTCGCGAAGTGCTGCAAAGCATCGTGACGAATTACATTAGCGGCACGCCGAACGGGATTTACATGGACGTGAATTCTGCGTTGATTTGGAGCCCCATCCATTTCACATGGATGGACACGAATCATCCCGCTGGCACGCCACGCGAAGGGTATCCGGTTGAAATCCAAGCTTTGTGGATTCGCCTGTTGCGTCAGCTTCAAAAAAACGGTTCGTGCGACGAGCACAAAAAGTGGTGCGAACTCGCCGACCGTGCGATCGCATCGCTTGAAAAACTTTTCTGGCTCGAAGAGCACGGCTACTACGCGGATTTGTTGATTGCGAAAAACGGTCGGCCCGCGACTGAAGCAAAAGCGGATGACGCGCTGCGCGGTAATTGTCTGTTCGCTATGAGCCTCGGCCTCGTGACCGGCAAACGCGCAAAACGCTGTGTCAAAGCCGCGCAAAAAAACTTGGTCGTTCCGGGCGCTTTGCGTTCGCTCGCACCGTTGCCGGTTTCCATTCCCCTCCCGATCTACGGAAATGACGGACGATTATTGAACGATCCGAACAATCCTTACTGGCCGCGCTATGAAGGCGACGAGGACACGCGCCGCAAACCGGCGTATCACAACGGCACGGCATGGACGTGGACATTTCCGATTTTTTGCGAAGCGCTCGTGCGCGCATGGAATTTTTCGCCGGAAGCCGTAGCGGCAGCCAAAGCATATTTTGGCAGCATAGAAAGAACTCTGAACGAAGGTTGCCTCGGCCAAATCCCGGAAATTCTCGACGGCGACGCACCTCACACGCAACGCGGCTGCGACGCACAGGCATGGGGCGTAACGGAGGCGTTACGCGTATGGAAATTGTTGAATTCGCAAGGTACGCAGGCAAAATAACGCTATGAATTTCCGCGACAAAATCATTGCGTTGGACAAATTGCCGGAGTGGCGCACGGTCCTGCGCGCCGCTGGAAAAAGACTTATCGTCACCAACGGCTGCTTTGATATTTTGCACCTCGGCCATGTGACTTATCTCGAAAACGCGCGTAACTCTGCTGACGCGCTGCTCGTTGGCATCAATGGCGACGATGCGACGCGGCAATTGAAAGGCGCGGGGCGTCCGGTGAATTCTGAAACCGACCGCGCTGCTGTTCTGGCCGCGCTCGAAAGTGTGGGAGGCGTTTGCATTTTCACGGACAAAACGGCCACGAGGTTTTTGGCAGCGGCGCAACCGGACATTTACGTCAAGGGCGGTGATTACACTTTGGATACGCTGAATCAGGATGAACGCCGAGTGGTCGAGTCAGCTGGCGGGAAAATTGTGATTGTCCCCTTCGTACTCGGGAAATCTACGACGGCATTGCTGGAAAAAATTTCGCAGCTGTGAAAATTCTCGTCATTTCCATGGCAGGCATCGGCGACACATTGTTGGCCACGCCGCTCATCCACGAACTGCGCGTGAATTTTCCCGGTGCGACAATTGACGCGCTTGTTTTGTGGGCCGGCTCGAAAGACTTGCTGGAAAACAACCCGCACGTGAATCGCGTCTTCCAGAAAAACCTCATCAACACTGGTAAACTGGAGGCTTTTTGCTTTTTGTGGTCGTTGCGGCGCGAGCATTACGATGCCTCCATCAACACATATCCGCAAAGCCGGATGCACTATCGCATTGCAGCGCGTATAGTCGGCGCAACGACGCGGTTCAGCCATGAATACGAATGTTTTATCTGGCTGGACAAATACCTTGTGAATCGCACTTTGCCGCAGGATTACGCCAAACACGCGATTGAAAATAACTTCGGCGTGTTACCGCTGCTCGGCGCGAAGAAAAAGCTGCCGTCGCACGAGATGGAAATTTTCCTGACACCAAACGAGGAGACATGGGCAGACGAATTTCTAGCAAAACACAAACTGGCCGGACAGAAAATTCTCGGCATCCACGTGGGTTCGGGCGGCACCAAGAACCTAGCATTGCGCCGGTGGCCGCTGGAAAATTATGCGGAACTGATCCGGCAGTTGCACAAAAAACATCCTGAATTGGCTGTTGTTTTTTTCGGCGGCCAGGAGGAAAAAGGCGGTCACGAAAAAATCCGGGCGCTGGTAATGGGTGATAATTTATTTTTTCCGAAAGCACAGAACTTGCGTCAGGCGGCAGCACTGATCGCAAAGTGCAATGCGTTTTTGAGCGTGGACACGTCGTTGATGCACCTTGCGGCAGCGATGCGTGTGCCGGGACAAATCGTCATCGAGACACCGACATGGAACCGAACGGTTGAGCCTTATGGCAATTCATTTACGCTCGTGAAAAATCCGGTCGTGAACGGACGTGGGCTGGATTTTTACCGTTACGACGGCGGCGACATCAAAGGCACGCGCGAAGAACTGCTCACGTGCATGGCCTCAATAAAAATTGAAGACGTTTTTGAGACCGTGACGAAAATGATTTGATCAAAGCGAAAAGCCCACCGCCTTCGCGTCGGCGGCGAACATCTTTACGGTGTCGAGCGAGAGCTCGCCCAAATCCATGCCGGACATTTTTATCGCCTTGCCGAGGATGTCATGCGGCACGGTCACGATGTCGCAGCCACAGCCATTCGCTTGAAAAATGTTCAGCACTTCGCGGACGCTCGCCCAAAGTAATTCGGCCTGTGGCAGATCCTTCAAAATCATTTTGCTCTCGACCATGATGGAAACCGGGTCAACGCCAGTGTCAGCGATACGCCCGGCAAAAACGGAAACGACGGCGGGCGTTTTTGGATTCAGCGATTGTGCGACGCCTTCGACCTGTTCCAGCGTGAGAATCGCAGTGACATTCAATTTCACGCCTTCGTTGCCGAGATCACGAATCAACGGTAACGAAGATTCGGCGCGTGTATTGGTGATGGGAATTTTGACGTAAACATTTTTCGCCCAACCGTTGATTTTCAATGCTTGACGTTTCATTTCCGCAAATTCATCTGAAAAAACTTCAAGCGATAACGGCTTCTCGGTGATGTACTGCAAAATATCACGCGCGAACGCCTCGAAATCCGTCACGCCGACCTTGCGCATGAGCGTCGGGTTCGTCGTCATGCCCTTGATAAGCGGGTTGGCGTTCAACTGGAGCATTCCGGCCTTGTCCGCGCCGTCGGCGAAAATTTTAACTTTGAGATTGGCGAGATTTTTCATGTATTGCGCAAAAAAATAAGCCAAGCGCGCCAATTTTCAACTTATTTTCCACCGGTTAAAATAATTTTCGCCGCTTCCAATAAATTTTGCGCGCGAAAGTCCGGCGGCTGCTTCAATGCTTCCGCGTAATGGTGATCAATCAAAATCGTCCGACAACTGGCGGCATGACCACAATCAATATCACGCCAGCGGTCGCCGACCATCCAGCTTTGCGCGAGGTCAATACCCAGTTCACCCGCGGCGCGCAGCAACATTCCCGGCCTCGGCTTGCGGCAGTCACATTCAGAATCACTGTAGCCAGGATGATAACAAACTTCCACGCGGTTGAACGGCAACTGCCGGCACATTTCGGTATGAATAGATTCAATGAATTCCTGTTTCAAAGTGCCGCGACCAACGTCGGGCTGATTTGTCGCGACAACGAGTAAAAATCCCGCTCGTTTCAAACGGCGGCAGGCTTCGGGCACTTCGGGGAAAATTTGAAATTCACTCAAACTTGTCGGCGCATAGGGGAAACCGTTGCGCTCCAACGCGCGGTTGATGACACCGTCGCGGTCGAGAAAAACGGCGCGACGCAATGCCGTTTTTACTTCGTGCTCTCCCATTTTGTCTGGCCTACTTTGAGTTTCGGATGCGACACGAACAAATGCCAGACGACACCTTGAAATGCTTCGCTATGCGGCGTGACGTGAGTTTGATTAACGGTCGGCACAATCACACACGCAGTGGCTTCCTTCGCTGTGTATCCACCGTCGCGTCCAACAATGCCGATGACCGACGCGCCAATTTTTTTTGCGAGTTGAATGGCGCTGACAAGATTCGGGCTGACATTTTTTTCTAAATTGCCGCCACCAACGGAAAAAATCAGTAAACCGTCTTTTGCATTGATACGACTGCCTTTGAGCCATTCGGAGAAAACCGTCGCCCAGCCTTCGTCATTCGTGCGCGCGGTTAATTCGGAAACATTGTCCGTCGGCGCGTAAGCCTCAAAGCCGCAGATTTTTCGGAAATCATTCACTGCGTGACCGGCATTGCCCGCGCTGCCACCGACGCCTAGGATAAAAAGCCGCCCGCCACGGTCGCGTACACGCGCCAGCTCGTCGACGCTTTTTTCAATCGCGTCCGCGTCCAGTTGCGCGGTGACCAACTGGACTTCGTCGAGAAATTGCTTGGCAAAGCTCATGGTGATTTTGATTGTAGCAGTGTTTCCAATTCCGCCAAGCCCGCAGGCGAACCCATTTCGTAAAAGCGTTCGCGCACTTCATAACCAGCGAGTTGTTTTTCGCGGACGAGTTTCGTCATGACTTCAGCCAAGTCAAATGACTGATCCGGCAAACACGATTCAAATACCGATGCTTTGAATAAACTCAAACCGTAATCAATGTGTCGCATTTCCGGCGAACAAACTCTCTTGTCATAAATTTTTATCTCGCCATTGGCGAAAACGACGTTGCTGGTGTCGTAACGGCCTTCGTTACGATAAACCGTCATCAATCCAAGCTTGCCGCTACGCCGGAAAAATTCTGCGATCGGCGCATATTCAATCGGTAAATACGAATCGCCGTAAAGCACAAAAAATTCTTTGCCGAGTAATGGCAACGCGCGCTTGACCGCGCCGCCGGTGCCGAGCTGTTTTTCGCCGTCGAAGGAATAATCCAACTTCACGCCAAACACCGCGCCATCGCCAAAGTCATGTTGGATCATTTCGCCAAGATGGCCGATACACAAAACTATGCGACGAATTCCGCGTGCGTGAAGCAATTCAAGTTGATGTGCCATAAAAGGTTTGCCAGCAACGGGCACAAGTGATTTCGGGATTTTCTCCGTGATAGGACGCAGCCGCGTGGCGAGTCCACCCGCGAGAATGGCAACGGGAATGTCGAGCGGCGTGCTCACGAGATGACGAGTTTTGTTCCTTCAAAATCAAAACGAAAACGGACTTCCTTCAAACCGCATTGCCACATCACATGGCGCAGCTTGGCTTTGTCCTCGGTATAAAACATCAGGAAACCGCCGCCGCCAGCGCCGATGAGTTTGCCTCCGAGCGCACCACTGACCATCGCGAGGTCATACCATTCGTTGATTTTCGGATTACTCATGCCGCCGCTGCGCTGTTTTTTGCACTGCCAATGAACGTCCATAAGCCGCGCGAATTCCGGCAAGTCGCCGCGTTCAAGCGCGCGCTGGCTTTGCAGGCCGAGGTCTTTGACGAAATGTAAATTTTCAATCGTGCCTGCGTCGGCCTGTTTCGATTTCTGATCCTGTTCCTTCAAAATCGCCGAGGCTGAACGCGAATAACCGGTAAAAAACAAAAGTAAATTGTCTTCGAGATTGTCGCGCGCTTCGTCGGAAACTTTCAACGGCCACGCCTCGACTTTTCCACTTTCCAAAAATTTGAAGCAGGTGATGCCACCGTAAGCCGCGATGTATTGATCTTGTTTTCCAATCGGCTCATGTAACCGATCCAATTCAACTTCGCAGGCCTGCGCCGCGAGTTCGGCGGGATGAACAAGATTTCTTTTGTAAGCGTGCAACGCCTTGAGCAACGCCGTGGTGAAACTGCCGGAAGATCCCAAGCCCGTGCCTGATGGAATGTCCGCCATCGAAGTCAGTTCGAGCGCATGGCCGTCAATTCCAAGCAGCGCGAATGCTTCTCGGATAATTGGGTGTTTCAATTTCGTCGCGTCCGGCACGCGTTCGAGTTCGGAATATTTTACAATCAAATCCGAAACGAATGTCTCGTGCAGCGTGATGTAAACATACCGGTCAATTGCCGCAGCAATGAGAAAACCGCCGAACCGTCCATAATACGACGGCAAATCCGTCCCGCCGCCGCCAAGCGTAACGCGAAGTGGTGAGCGCGCGATAATCACAAATTTTTCAGACTACTTTTTTCGTAAATCGTTTCGACAATTTGAAGTGCTGCGCGCGCTTCGGCAAGCCCGGCGTTAGATTTGCGTTTTAATTGAATGTCGTATTCAAATTCAGTCATTTCGATTCGCCACGATTCGTCTGCGCTGGGAAATTCATAGACTTTCGTATCTGGAATTCCCATTTCCGGCTTCATTTGGTAATGAAAAAGCTTCTCTACGCCGTAACTGCCGCCGAGTCCTTCAATGTGCAATTTCGCGTGGCGACCGTAAATCTCGAATGAAAAAAGATTTTTCCATTCCGTGCAACTAACGTGTAACCACGCGGTCTGATTTTTCGCCGTGCGCAAGCTCAAAAACGCATTGTCATCCACCTCCATTTTCCAGAAATACGTCGCCGCGTGGCCGTCAATTTGCTTGAACTTGCCGAGAAACCAGCCAGCGAGATCAATCAAATGAATGCCTTGGTCAATCAACTCGCCGCCGCCGGAAAGTTTCGGATTCGCCCGCCATTCCTTGTCGTAACCAACGCGCCCGCCGTGACCGTAACGCGCGCGAATGAACATGAGTTCGCCCATCACCCCGGACGTGAAAATTTCCCGGGCTTTTTGAAATGCCGGGTGAAAACGATGATTGAAACCGACGCGCACGGAAATGCTGTGCTTTTCTGTGAGCACAATCAATTCGTCAATTTGATTGACGGAAATGCCAGCAGGTTTTTCGATAATGACGTGTTTGCCTGCTCGAATTGCCGCGGCGGAAACTTCTGCAAGCGCAGAATTGATCGTCGCCACGATGACCGTGTCCACGTGCGGATCGGTGACGGCAATTTTGAAATCGGAAACTGCGCGGCCATTTTGCGCAAGCTTCACTAATTCTTCGGCGCGCGACAAATTTGTATCGCAAGCAATGAGGAGTTTTGAACCGGTGGGCAAACCGGCCATCCGTTTCTTTCCAATCAATCCACAACCGATGATGGCGTAGTTCATTTGTCTCCCCAATTTTTGCCGCGATCTTTTGGCACGATGCGGCGCAGTGTGTAAATATCACTGTTCAAATCGTTCTTTAATTCGTGGAGTTTTTCCCACGGATCCCATTGCGCGCTGATGAGTTTGCCGGTGACGTTGTCGCTTTGCGCGCTCGCTAAATAAACGGCCAGACTCGCGCCGAGTTCGAGCGGCACCGCGCCGCGTTCCTTCCAATTTTTATTCTTCTCAAAATAAGCCGCGCCAACTTTTTCTGGCCCGGCGGCCAAAACCTCGTCAACCAATCGCGTTGCCATTGCACCCGGTGCAATCGCGTTCACATCCACGTGAAACGGTTTCAATTCCTCGGCCAGCGTTTCCATGAGTCGAATCACGGCAGCCTTTGACGCGGCATAAGCGCTTATGTTAGGCATCGGATTCGTCGCACCGCCACCGGACAAAATGACGATTTTTCCACGACCATTTTTTTTGAAATGCGGAATCATTGCGCGGCACGGCAACAAAACTCCATAAAGGTTGATTTCGAGTGCGCGTTTCCATTCGATCAAATCAACGGATTCCGTTGCGCCCATCGGCCCATAAATTCCAGCATTCAAAACGAGCGCGTGAAGCAAGCCAAATTCGCGCATTGCGAAGGCGACGAGCTCGTTCACTTGCGATTCGCTTGAAACATCGCACGTCTTGACGAAAACTTTTTGCGATGGATTTTTTTTTGCGAGCTCGTCGCGCGCCGCAAATAATTCTTTTTCTCCGCGCGCGCAGAAAACTACGTTCGCGCCTTCGCGCAAAAAAAATTCCGCAATAACCTTGCCAAGACCCTGGCTGCCGCCGGTAATGAGCGCGTTAAGATTTTTGAGTTTCATTTTAAGCGCGACCAACAGAAAAATGCTCGACGCCAGGCAGGGTTTTCAACTCCTTTTCGAGAAATCGATTCGCATCCACGAAAATTTTTCTACGCATTTTCGAAATTATTTTCGGCCAATCGGCCTGACGAAATTGTGGCCATTCAGTGCAAACAACGATGGCATCCGCGTCATTCAATGCGGCTGAAATTTCCGATGCGAGTTGAATTTTGGAAAGTTCGGCGGACAAATTTTTTACCGCCGGATCAAATGCACTGACGTTCGCGCCCGTGTCAATAAGTTGATTGCATAATTCCACTGACGCGCTGCGACGGAGCGTGTCGGTGTTCGTCGTGAAAGCCAGGCCGAGCACGGCGATTTTTTTGCCACGCAAATCGCCGAGGCGCGATTGCAACCGGCGAAATACCCACCCGCGATGCAAATCATTGCTTTGTTTGATGGCCGAAATGATGGAAAATTTTTCACCTTTCGCATCGGCTAGTGTTGTTAAAGTCACAACATCACGCGCAAGCGTACCGCCGGCGAACGGACCGCCGGGATCGAGATACGCCTTGTGACCGATGCGCGGCTCGCTTTTGAGTCCAACGGAAACTTCCTTTGCGTCAGCGCCAGTGAGTTCGCAAATCCGCGCGACTTCGTTGATGAACGCGATGGACAGCGCGAGGAACGAGTTGAGCGCGTGTTTGACCATTTCCGCCGACTCGGTGCGCATGAAAATAATTTGCGGCGTGAACGGCGCGAATAGTTTTTCAAGCAGCGGTTTTTGTGTATCGTCGCGGATGCCGACTATGACGCGCTCGGTTTTTTCAAACGAATCAATGGCCTTGCCGAGCCGCAAATTTTCCGGCGAGCAGGCAAAGTGAAATTGCGGAAATTCTTTTTCGAGTTTGGCGCAAGTACCGACGGGCAATTGCGATGAAATCAAAATGAGCACGTCTTTGGGCAGATGCGGCAGCACTTTGCGGAGATTTGCCAGGACGGATTCCGCGTCGGATTCATCATTTTCGTCGACCGGCGTGTCGTAGCAAAGCCAGAGAATTTCAGCGTTCGCGCAGGCAATTTTTGGGTCGTTTGTGAACGAAAGTTTTTTCGACGCAATTCCGGCGGCGATGAGTTCGTTCAAACCCGGCTCGAAAAGTGGCGCGTTGCTGGAATTTAATTTTGCGACGTTCGTCGTGTCGAAGTCCAATCCAACGACCTGAAAATGTTTTGAGCAACACGCCGCCGTGACGCTGCCAAGATGCCAAAGGCCGTGGACAACAATTTTCATCGGCGTTCGAGAACCCATTGGTTTTCCTGCAACCATTGGAGCGTACGACCGATGCCCTGTTCGATCGTCAGCGACGTTTTCCAGCCGGTGGCGCAAATTTTTTTAATGTCGAGAAAAATAAACGGGTTGTCGCCGATCCAGCCCTTGTTGCCGCCGGTGTATTCGAGTTTGGGTTTCACGTTGAGCGTGGTGCAAATAAATTTAATGGAATCGTTGACCTGCACGAACTCTTTCGTGCCGAGGTTGTAAAATTCGACATGGTGCTTCGCTGATTGCGCCATGCCGCGCGTGATGACGTGCAACATTGCTTCGACACAGTCGCCGATGTAAAGGTAGGATTTGCGCTGCGTGCCGTCGCCGAGAATTTTCAGGTGGCCCGGGTGATCGAGAAGTTGTTTGTAAAAATCGACCACATGACCATGCGTGTAGCGTTCGCCTAAAATCGAGACGAACCGGAAAATGTAACCCTCGAAACCGTAGCCTTCGCAATATGCAGCGATCATTCCTTCGCCCGCGAGTTTCGAGGCGGCGTAAAGTGAAGTTTGAATCGGAAATGGCGCGTTTTCGGGCGTCGGAATGACTTCCGTCTCGCCATAAACGCTGCCGGTGGAACTGAAGGCAAGGCGCTTGATGTTGTTGGCGCGCATGGTTTCGAGAATATTGAAAGTGGCAACGGAATTTTGCTGAAAATCTTTGCCCGGATGGTCGAGGCCAAAGCGAACGTCAGCGTTCGCGGCGAGATGAAAAATAAAATCACAGCCGGCCATCGCCTTGGTAAGCACGGGCAAATCAAGGCAATCGCCGCGGATCAATTTGAACTTCGGGTTTTTCTGCGCGCATTCGAGAAATTCATTCTGGCCGGTGGAAAAATTGTCGAAGCCGACGACCGATTTGCCGTCACGCAAAAGCCGGTCAACAAGGTTACTGCCGATAAAACCCGCCGCGCCGGTGACAAAGACTTTTTCCATGATTGGGCGCGAAGCTTAATGCGAACGGCCAAGGTTTGCCAGCGTTTTTTCGAAAGGCTGCTGCAATTCGCAAAATTATTTCACCGACGTCGTAACGCCATTGCGTTTTGCGCGCCGTTCAAACCATTTCTGATTGATCGGCTGGTAGAAAGTGCATTCGAGGCAAGCATGCGGACGTCTGCCGGAATAAAATCCTTCGATGATTCTCCACGCCTCGTCACTTTTGGAGATTTCTTCCAAAGATTTTTCGCGGATATTGCCGACAACCAAATCGTCGTTGTCGTTGGTCGTGAGGCGGCAACCGCAGAGACGAACCCGCCCGTCGTGACGCACGGCGAAGTTGAATAAATTTATGCATGGAACATTCAGCGGCGGCGGCAGTTTACGCAATCGCATGGAACCGCTCATGTCCTCCAGCTTGACCGTCCCGCCCCAATTGTCGAAGTCCACGGTGAAGTTCACCCGGACTTTTTCGGAAAAGTAAGGCTTGAGCTTCCCCTGAAAATCTTTCGAGCGGATGATCTGGCCCGGTTTTTCGTGATTGCGGAAGCGGATGACAATGCGCGCGGGTTCGCCCTTGATGCGATTGTATTCGAGTAAATTGTGGATGCCGGACATAGCCTCATCGTAGTGCTTTACGCCGTAAATTTTTTCGTAAGCTTCCTTGCTTGCGCCCTGCGTGCTGATGTAAACGCCGCCGATGCCGAGGTCAATCAGCCTTTTGTAAGTATCATTTTTGTTGATTAAAATCGCGTTGGTCGTCAGATAAACATCCTTAAGTCGGGCACGGTTCACGGCGTAATCCACTTTTTCCAAAATGCCCGGGTCAACGAGCGGATCGCCGACGACGGGCGTGAGGTCGAGGCTTTGGCCGCCGAGCGCCGCCCATTCGTCCACAGCCTTCTTGAAAACTTCGAACGACATGACGCCGGTCTGCAAAGTTTTATTGGCGACGACTTTTGGATAGGCGCAAAAAGTGCATTTGGCATTGCAAATATTCGTCACACCGGTCACGAGATAGCTGGATGGCACAAGCTGGCGATGCGCAAAAAGGTCCTCTGGCGTGATGTGGCTTTTGGAAAATTTTTTGAATTGCCGCGCGCGGAAAAAATTCAGAACATAATAAGCGTTCCAATAAACGAAATCAGCCACTACGCCGTTCGTGTGAACGAAATGGTAAATGCGCCAGCCTATTTTTCGGGCAATTCGTTTCATGGGGTTTTCACTATGGCTAATAATTCTAACGCGTTTCGCGGTTACCGTCAAACGCCGTTCCGGCAATGAAATTTGACGAAGCATGACGACATCATTATGATTCCCGAAAATATTTCATAAAATGGCAATCCCACGGTTTGTCATCAACAAATGCATTTGGATTCGCAGCGGAATCAGCGACCGACAATACATCTTTCGCTCCATTCGCGACGCCTTGATTGAAAGAGGGCTTACCGTCCTGACGCTCAACGGCCCGAAAGATCATGATGGAATGGAACGCATCCGCAAGGCGGTGTGGAATTCCGATGCCCACATCATGCTCGATGTCATGATGCCTGCCGAATTAAAAGCGCTCTATCCTGTTTTCAAAGACAGGAAACATTTTTCGATGGGGCTGGTGGACTGGTGGGCGAGTGTTTATTGGTTCACAAAAAACGCGGATTATTTGACCTTTCGCAATTACAACGGTATCGCCATCCGGCGCCGGCTTGCGAAATTTGCGAATAATCGCAGGCCGCCATTGCTATCCTTGCCGCAAGCCGCTGTTCCTTATGAACTGGCCAGCGCGTCGCTACGATTGCCGGCTTTGGCGGCGGCACCGTTCCTGGAAATGCTCAAGGCGAGACAACGGCAGGCGGAAAATATTCTGCCCGATCGAATGTTGTATTTTCCGTTCACCATAGCCGCGGAGCATGTGTCCCTGACGACGGAGGCACGGAGGTTCGATTTTTGCAATGTGAGTTCCACGCGAGGTTACTGGATTTTGCGGGATCCCCATGCATCGGCCTGGTTGAATTTTGCGGATTTGTATCATGACCGGGCGCGCATCACCAATTTGATCAGCCAGATCAGTGACCGAAAGAACCCAGGCTACCGGCTTTATGATGTGCGCCGCGGCGGCTGGTTAAACTGGGAAAGTTATTGCCAGATTGTGCGACAGTCCGGTTATGCGATTTGCACCGGCGGCTTGCACCAGACTTCAGTCGCCAAATACACTGAATTTGCCTGCCTGGGCACGCCGCTGTTTGGCGAGGAACTTCCATTTGAATATCCGTGGCTGAAAGATTGTCTGTTCCCGGTGGACACATTGAGTGTAACTCGCGAAAAACTCGAGCCGCAACTGCGCGAAGCGCTCTCACTCCAGCCCAAACTGCGCGAAAACTGCCTGAATGTCCGCAACTCGCTGCTGCAACTTTACAACCCGCAGCGCGTGCTCGACTTGCTCCAGGAACAGGCCGATGGCAAGCCCATTCCGCCCGGCTACCTTAAACGGGAAGTGTTTGATGGCGCATAGCAAGCCAAAATCAAGTTCCCTCTGTAAAATCCACTTGCGCTGGAAGCCCGCTCCAACCGAAGCTATCCGTTTAAATTTTTATGAACACAGTCATTGTCACCGGCGCCGCTGGACTCATCGGATCGGAAAGCGTCAAACGTTTTGCCCGCGAGGGCTTCAAAGTCATCGGCATTGACAACGACCTGCGACAATGGTTTTTCGGCAAGGAGGCTTCCACGCTTGGCAACCGCGAGAAACTCATCAACGCACTGCCGAATTATCAGCACCACGATTTCGACATCCGCGACCGCTTGGCGGTGGAAAATCTGTTCAAGCGACTCGGCAAGGAAATCGTCCTCATTATCCACACCGCCGCACAACCATCTCACGATTGGGCGGCTCGCGATCCGCACACCGACTTCAGCGTTAACGCCACCGGCACTTTGAACCTGCTCGAAGCGAAGCGTCAGTTTTGTCCCGAAGCCGTTTTTATTTTTACTTCCACGAACAAGGTCTATGGCGACACGCCGAACCGCCTGCCGTTGGTCGAATTGGAAAAACGCTGGGAAATTAAATCCGGCCACGAATACGAACCAGGCATTTCCGAGACGATGAGCATCGACCAGACGAAACATTCGCTCTTCGGCGCGAGCAAAGTGGCGGCGGACATTTTGGTGCAGGAATATGGAAATTATTTCGGCATGAAGACCGCGTGTTTTCGCGGCGGCTGTCTCACCGGTCCCGCGCACGCAGGCACGGAACTTCACGGATTTCTCGCCTATCTCATGCGCTGCGCCGTCAGCGGCACGCCGTATCGCGTCTTCGGCTACAAAGGTAAACAAGTCCGCGACAACATCCACAGCCACGATTTGGTCGAGGCGTTCTGGCAGTTTTTCCAGAAGCCGCGCTCCGGCGAAGTCTATAACATCGGCGGCAGCCGCCACTCGAATTGCTCCATGCTCGAGGCGATTGACGAGTGTGAACGCATCAGCGGCAAAAAACTGAAATGGACTTACGTCGAAGACAACCGCATCGGCGACCACATCTGGTGGGTCAGTGACGTGCAAAAATTCCAGGCTCATTATCCCAACTGGAAATTCCGCTACGGCCTGAAGGAAATTCTCACCGAAATCCACGCCACCTGCATCGCCTGATATGAATTCACCCGAAAGCATTTTGATCACCGGCGGCGCAGGCTTCGTCGGCAGCAGCCTCGCGTTTCACCTAAAAAAAAGTATTCCGCACACGCGCGTCGTGTGCATGGATAACTTATATCGACGCGGCTCGGAACTGAATTTACCGCGATTGCAAGCAGCAGGAATTGAATTTGTCAAAGGCGACATCCGCCGCGCGAACGAATTTCCCGCCGGCCCGTTTGAATTCATCATCGAATGTTCCGCCGAACCGTCCGTGCTGGCCGGTTACGGCGAATCGCCGGATTATTTGATGGAAACGAATCTGATGGGCACCTATCGCTGCCTCGAACAGGCGCGCTTGTGGAAAAGCAAAACCATTTTTCTTTCCACCAGCCGCGTTTATCCGATTTCCATTTTGGAAAAACATCCGTGGACGGAACAGCCGACACGCTTCGCGTGGAACGACGTTCCCGGCGCGGCGATTTCCTCGCGCGGCGTCAGCGAAAATTGTCCGATGAACGTCGCGCGTTCGCTCTATGGCTGGACAAAATTCGCAAGTGAAAGTTTGATCGAGGAATATCGCAGCGGTTTCGGCCTGCGCGCCGTGACGAACCGTTGCAGCGTCATCGCCGGCCCGTGGCAGATGGGCAAGGTGGATCAAGGCATCGTCGCGCTGTGGGTTTTCCGGCATTATTTCGGCAAGCCGCTCAAATACATCGGCTACGGCGGCACGGGCAAACAAGTCCGCGACATGCTGCACGTCGTCGACCTTTGCGATTTGATTGCGGAACAGATTTCCCATTTTGAAAATTGGGAAGGCTGGCTCGGCAACGTCGGCGGCGGATTTGAAATTTCCTCTTCGCTTTTAGAACTCACCGCGCATTGCAAAAAAATAACAGGGCACGAGATCCCGATTGTCCCAGAACCGGAAAATCGCCAGGCGGATTTGCGGATTTTTATCGCCGACTGTTCCAGACTGTCTTCGAAGACAAACTGGCGGCCGAAATGCGGGGTTGAAAAAATCGTGGCCGATGTTTTTGAATGGGTTTGCGCCCACGAAAAGGAATTGAGATCAATCGTATGAAAAAAAATTCACGCGCCGACGGGCTTCTGCAAAGCGGCGTGATTTTTTCAGCGGTCAGTTTTTTCACGGGACTGGGCAATCTGGCTTTTCAAAGCGTCTTGGGTCATCATCTGAAAGGGCAGGGGCAATACGGCAGCGCCAACAGCGCGTTGAACGGTTTTATGCCACTGCTCGGCCTGCCGCCGGCGGTCGCCACGTTCGCGGTCACGCACTACATCGCCCATTTCAACGCCATCGGCGACAGTGCGCGATTGCAGGGGTTGCTGGTAGGCTGCCGCAAATTTTTATTTCATCTTACCATCCTCGGCTCGGCGCTGGCAATAATCGCCGTCAAACCGTTAAGCCATTTTTTTAATTACAACGAAAGCCTGATGCTGGTCACGCTCACCTGCACCCTGCTTGGGCTGTGGGCTGCGCTGGCCACGGCGTTGTGCCAGGGACTTTCGTGGTTCAAGCGGCTCGCGCTCATCGGATTTCTGGCGATGCTGCTGCGCGTTTCATTCGGCTGGCTCGTCACGCTGAAATGGCCGTCGCCCGAAACAGCCGTGCTGGCCTCGACCGTTGCGTTGCTGGCAAATCTCATCCTCCTGTTTTGGAAAAAAGATTTATTCCTGCGCGGCGAAGCCGTCTCGCCCTGGAACCGAGAATTTGTTTTTTATTTGATCGTCAGCACGGCGTGCGTCATCGGCAATTATTGTTTTTTGCAAGGCGATTTACTGGTCATGCAACGTTATTTCTCCGGCGGTGATGGCGACGCTTATGCCGCCGCCGAACGGCTCGCGGTGGCACTACCGATAACAGTCAGTCCATTGCTGATCGTTTTGTTCACGCACCGCTCCAGCCGTCATCATCACCACGGCAATGCGTTGCAGGCACAGTTGAAATTGCTTGGTCTTTACGCTGCAGGCTTGGTCTGCGGTGCAACGGGACTGTTCGTGCTGCGGACATTCTGCCTGAAACTCATCGGCAGAGACACGCCGGAAGCCGCCGCGATGATCGGACAACTGGCCGTGACGATGATCTTCGTCGGCTTGCTTCAGGCACTCGGAACCTGGTCGCTCGCCAGCCGCTGGCCGAAAATCTCGCTGTTTTACGGCGTGCTTGGACTCGGCTACTGGCTCATATTGCTTGCGGTCGGAAAAACTCCCGCCGCGCTGCTGCAAACCATGCCCATTACCTCCGGAATCGCGTTTGCAGTTTTATTTTTCATCTGGCTCATCGCGTTGCGCCTGCACAAACCGGCCACGCAAAGCTGATTTGAATTTATCTCCGCCGTCAGCTACAATCGTGCCGTGCCGTCTAGTCCTGAAAATCTGCCGCGCGTCAGCTTCATCATGCCGACGCTCAACACCGAAGCCATTTTGGAAAATTGCCTCGCGTCCATCGCGCGGCAAACTTATCCGCGCAACCGTTATGAAATCATCCTTGCCGACGCGCACTCCACCGACCGCACACGCGAAATCGCAAATAAATTTGGCGCGATTGTCCTCGACGATGACGGCAAAAACATGGAGGAAGGCAAACGCCTCGCACTCCGGCACGCGACCGGTGAATTCATCGTCTTCGTGGATGCGGACAATGAATTCACTCACGCCGATTACATCGAGTTGGCCGTCAAAGCGCTCGCCGCAAATCCGCAGGGGCTCGGCGTGGAGAGTTATTATCCGCCGTCGCCAAAAATGAGTTCATTCTGCGCCTATCTCACGCATCGGCTGCATATCAGCGACCCGGTTTGCTGGCTGATGAGTACAAATCCAAGACTTGTCGCGCGCGATGGCGAAATTGAACGTTGGACGCTTCCGCAAAATTCACTTTCGTATCCACTCGGAGCGAACGGATTTGTTTTTCGCCGCACCGATTTGGAATCGGTTCAAGCCAACCAAAATTTTCAAGACACGCACGTCGCCTTGTTTTTGATGAAAAATGGAAAGCGTGAATGGCTGCGGATTTACGGGCGTGGCGTGCATCATTATTACGTCCAGACGCTTTGGGGTTTCGTCCAAAAGCGCCGCCGTGCCACAGTCCATTTTCTGCGCGTGCAAGAAGAAGCAAAATCGAATTGGATGAAGGAAAAACCGCCCGTGCCGCTCCGGCTGGCGGTGGTTTATTGCGTCACTTTCGTCGGTCCGATTTTTCACACGTTGCGCGGAATTTTTCGCGATGGTGACGCGCTCTGGCTCTGGCATTTGCCGGCGTGCCTCGGCAGCGTTTTCGGCAACACCTGGGGCGTTTGGACTTACAAAATGCGGCGGCACGACAAAAAGCTCGTGTCGAATTTGAAACCGAAACAGACCTTGAAATGAAGGATGCACAAGTCGAACGATTCGGAAACGTTGGTGGCCAGCCGCTCGTCAGCATCGTCGTGCTGAATTGCAACGGCGCGAACTGGCTGCCGAAATGCTTCGAGTCAATCAAAGCGCAAACGATTTTCAACCAAATCGAAACGATCGTGGTGGACAATAATTCCACGGACGATTCGGTTGCTGTCGCGCAAAAATTGCTGGCCGATTTTCCGTCGGCTTTAATTGTGAAAAATTCCGAGAATCTTGGCTTCTGTGAAGGCAATAATTCCGGCGCGCGAGTCGCCAAAGGCTGCTGGCTTTTTTTTCTGAACAATGACACCTGGCTCGAAAAAGATTGCATGGAAAAATTGATTGCCGGGACAGAAAAACTTGGCGCAGCCGCGTCCACGCCGCTCGTTTTGAATTACCCGGACAATTCATATCAGGATTTTGGATTTTACGGCTTTGATTTTTTTGGTTTGCCGAGTCCGTCGGCAATTGCGACTGAAACACGCGAAATCTTTATCGCCGGCGGCTGCTCTTATTTGATTCGCACCGACGTTTTCAACCAACTCGGCATGTTCGACGCGGAATATTTCATTTACTCCGACGACGCCGATTTGTCGTGGCACGTTTGGCTCGCCGGCTACAAAGTCGCTGGAATTTTTGAAGCGAAACTTCACCATCGCGGCGCGGCGGGCGTGAATCCATCCGGCGGAGTCACAACAGTTGAATTTCGGACGAACGACCGGAAACGATTTTTGACGAACCGGAATTGCATTTTGACTTTGCTGAAAAACGGCCAGCACATTTTGCTGCTGCCGATTGTTCCACTCATCGCGCTGTTGTTCGTGGAATCAATTGTCGGCGCTTTGCTGTTGCGGCGCTGGTCGTTTGCGCGCGCAAGTTTTTGGGGTGTGCTGCGCGACTGCTGGCGATTGCACGAACACGTTTCGCGGCAGCGAAAAAAAGTTGCTTCGTTCCGCAAACATTCCGACTTGTGGATGCTGCGCTTTTTCAAACTGCGATTCAACCGCTGGGATGAAATCAAACGCGCGCTTAAATTCGGTTTGCCGCGCGTTGATGCGAAATAAGTTGACCATGATAAATTCAAACAAATTTGATTTGGCCGTTTGCTACCGGATTTATCCAGGCGTGTCACGCGACCCGATTTTTGGTTTTAAAGACAAGCTGGCACTTACGCGATTGAATCTGGAAACATTCAAAGAATCGCTTGGCGGTTTGAAAATCAAAATGTGGGTTTTGCTGGATAATTGTCCGCCGGCCTATACGCAATTGCTCAGGACAATTTTCCCTGAAACGCTGATGGAATTAATTCCGCTCGGCGGCGAAGGCAACGGACCGACATTTATCCGGCAAGTGGATATTTTGAGCGCGCAGACCGATGCCGATCTGGTTTGCTTCGCCGAAGACGATTATTTGTATCTGCCACGCTCACTCGAACGCACGGTGAATTTTATGCGCCGCCATCCTGAAGCCGATTTTGCAACGCCTTACGATCACGCGGATTTTCATTTTAAATTTATCCACCAATTTCGCGGCGCAGAAATACTTGAAGACAATTGCCGTTGGCGAACTGTCGCGTCCACTTGCCTCACTTTCATGGCGCAACGCGAAGCGCTGGCGGAATCAGTGGCGGTTTTCAAAACCTACAATAAGAATTCAGACCTCGCGATTTGGATGGCACTGACAAAAAGCCGCGTTTGCAATCCGTGGTCGTGGATCAGAAGTCTCGGCGATGGATTATATTTTTCCGCGTCGCACGCGCTGGCGTGGCGCTATGCATGGCGGCAAATCCTTTTTGGGAAGCGACGGACGCTTTGGTCTCCGACCCCCGCGCTCATCACGCACATGGAAAGCGGCGGCCTTGCACCGGGCGTGGAGTGGCAGCAAATATTTGGCGCGCGGGCGGAAGCTTTGAAAGCCGGTAAATTTGCGAATTGAGCGCTTGTCTCCAAAGGGCAACGTCGCAAATTGCCGAAATATTAAAACAATACCAAATTTCTCGCCGGCATTAACTGGATTTTCAAATCGAAACAAAGTGACCATTGAAACTATCGACGGTCCGGCTTCAGGCGCGGCATGGAAGAAAAATTTTGCCAGCCATCATGTCAGCCCGCCTTGAGATGGAGTTTGAGCTTCCCCCCAAGGTCAGCAACTTTTGATGGCCGGCCATCTGATTGTTTGAAATGTCACGCCACCACCCATTCCGTCTGGGATAAGTTATCCTCATGCGCCAGCACCTCGTGACGGAAGCGGGGTTGTCGGTCGGAGAATTAGCCACCGGCGGCTCGGAGAACGGGTAAGCCGCTTTGGTCGCGCTTAAATGTGCGCTGCGAAGATTGCCAATTGGAGGCGTGACCATTAGGATAGCCAAAATTACGGGTTAATATTGAATGGAAAGCTCACCTCCAAATCCACAGAGCCGGCCTTTGAAACTTCTTTCGGTAGTGATTCCCGCGCGCGATGAAGAAGGCTGTATCGCTTCGACGGTCGAACACCTGCACCTTGAGTTGCGCTTGCAAAATGTGCCGCATGAAATCGTGGTGGTGGACGACGGCAGCACGGATGCAACCTGGAACATTTTGACGCGGTTGAAAGAGACGATCCCCGCTTCGAATCCATGCCGGAATCCGCCGCCCCACGGTTTTGGCCGGGCAGTGGTCTGCGGCCTGAATCATTCCAGCGGAGACGCGGTGGTCATCATGATGGCGGACGAATCGGATGATGCGCGCGATGTCGTCAGATATTGGAAGCTGTTGGGCGAAGGTTACGATTGCGTGTTCGGCAGCCGGTTCATTTCCGGTGGCGGGGTGATTGATTATCCGCGCTTCAAGTTAATGCTGAACCGGCTGGCCAATTTGTTCATCCGGCTCCTGTTCGGGATCAAGCTCAACGACACCACAAATGCGTTCAAGGCTTACCGGCGCGAGACGATTGACGGCTGCCAGCCTTTGATTTCGCCGCATTTCAATCTCACGGTGGAATTGCCGCTCAAGGCCATCGTGCGCGGATTTTCGTGGACAACGATGCCCATCACTTGGCGCAATCGCCGCACCGGCATACCCAAGCTCAAAATCAAGGAAATGGGAAGCCGGTATCTTTTTATCTGCCTCTATGTCTGGCTGGAAAAATATTTCAGCCGCGGCGATTATCAAAAAAACAAACATGGGAAACAGTTTCGAGCTTCCGTCCAGCTACCCGGCAAATCGACCGAATGATCGTCGCGAATTCCACCGGTAACATTTCGGCAGCAGGCTGTTTTCAAAAATGGTTCTGCTTTTCCGGCTCCACTTTCGTGATGGTTTTTTTGTGGCGGCTGGGCTTACTGCTTTTCGCCCAGCAACCGATGCCAACGGGCGATTCCTTTTTTTTTGACGGCGCAATAGTTCATCATCTTCTTTATGGAGGATATTTTAATCCTTCGATAGCCTTGTTCCTGCCGATTTCCGGAACGAAAGTCTTTTGCGCCTATCCACCTCTGTATCAGATACCGCTACTGGTATGGATGAGTTGCTTTGGCACGAGTGCGCTGTCGGCGATGACATTGCATCTGGTTTTGTTTGGCTGTTATGAACTGGCTCTCTGGCGGGTTTTAAAATTGCTCCAAATTCCCGCCTGCTCCATAAATCTGGCGGGATTATTTCTTCTGGCCATCAGTTCTTACACCGACCGACCCGACAGTCTTGCCCATGTCCTAGGAATGCTGGCGGTATATTGCTGCGTGCGCGCCTATGTTTGCGAAAAAGGAAAAATTTCAAAATTCACCGGTAGTGCGTGGCTCTGGCTGATGGCATTGCTCGTGGTTCTGACCATGTGCACGAGCTTGCAAATCGGAGGCGCTTATTTTGGATGGTTGTGGCTGGCGACCATCGGGTCGTGGCTGGCCTGGCGCGGAAAATTCCCGATTGGCCCATTGATGGCTATGTCGCTCGCTCCGTTCACGCTCGTTGCTCTGGTAAAATACGGGTTTCCGCCCCTGTGGGCCGGTTTTACTGAACATGTGGCTGGAACCCCGGCATTGACCGGCTTACGCATTCCCAAATGGAATGAATTGTTGATTGTTTTTACAGCCACACCGGCAATTTGGGTGACATTTGCGACTGCTATCTTCGTGGTGAAATTTAAACGTCCTGTTTTTGATTGCAAGCTGGATGAGATAATCCTGGCTGGTGGATTATTATCCATGCTGGCCGTGCTCGGTGCAGCACTCGTGGTCTTGTCGGCCTACCTTGCCTTGACAATCGCGGTTTATGTTCAGCCTTTGATTGTGGCATGCGCTATCACATCTTTCAGGCGTCATTTTTCTGCAAACCCTCACATGATGCGGTGGCTGCTGCTGGCCATGGTCGGCGTGATCTCAATTCGTGCCGTTGGCATCACCACTTTTGGGGTGGCGCATTCCCTCACGGACATGAATTATTTTCAAGCAATTCAAGTTGTTCGTTCGGAACTGGACAAAACCCCGCCCGCCGCCAAACTGGTCGTGTCCGGGGAATTTCTTTATGAAGCGGCGCAGCATCGGGATATTGAAATTTTCCATAGGGATTGGTTAATGAAACAAGAGAGTGGAAAGGGGGGATCCTCGTCAGACACATTGATTGCCTTGAAACCGGCCAAACTGATCCTGACCCAGTATGATTATAACATTTCCGGGCCGGTGCTGGCCGAATTGAAAATGAAACCTGAACTTGCAGGGCTTGAGGTCATCAATCATGCGCATTGGCCGGTGACCGAAAGCTCCCCGCTGCTGCTAAAAATGTTGCAACGCGTTTCCTGGGCGCCGGTAATTGTCGAACTGCATTGGAAACAACCAGCCGATCGATAGCCGGTTTTGAGCCACCTTTTTAAGACGAAATCCTTTTACGCTGGCAATCATTCAAAACACAAAATAGCTTGAACCCTTTAACCCGGCAGTACATGAAAATGCTGGTGCGAGATATCGACGGTTCGCAAGCGTCCGGGGATATTTTATTGTATGATTTATGAAATTGCCACCGCCGCCAAAACACTCCGGCGCGAGGGGATTGGCCCGCTGATTCACAAGTTGCGGGTTTACTTCCGGGATTGGTTTTGGGGAATGGTTTTTCTGTGCCGACGCAAACCGGCAGGCGCGTCGTTGGAAGAGCTCCTTGATTTTTGCTTCGTCAAAAACCACGACCTTCTTGGGCCGAGTCAAATTCGTGGTGAAATTGCAAATGTTTTGAAACTGCTGCGGAAACAAAAGCCCCGGACGGTGGTGGAAATCGGCACGGCCAACGGCGGAACACTCTTCATGATGTGCCGGGTAACCGACCCGAAAGGAACGATTATCAGTATTGATTTGCCACGCGGGATTCATGGCGGGGGTTATCCGCCCTGGAAGACATTGCTTTATCGCCGTTTTGTCAGCGGGTCTCAGAAACTCGACCTGATTCGCGCCAGTTCCATTGATCCAAAGACGATTCAACAACTGAAAGACATCCTGGCGGGCGGGAAAATTGACTGTCTTTTTATTGACGGAGATCACACCTACAAAGGCGTCAAGACGGACTTTGAAAATTATCTACCCTTCGTCGCCAAAGGCGGCTTGGTGGTGTTTCATGATATCTGCAAACACGCTTCTGTAAAGGATTGCCAGGTAGATGTTTTTTGGACGGAAGTGCGGGGAAAATATCGCCATCAGGAATTCATTCAAAACCCGGACCAGGGTTGGGCGGGCATCGGTGTATTATTTGTTTGATTAAACCGCTCGACCCGGTGGAAACAAGACCGGTTTGTCCTATTATTGACACGGACTGTGAGGAGGCAATGCGCGACTTTCAATCCAGATTAACCTATCAGCGCCGTCCAGGATGCCGGGAGATTTTTGCGGACTTCGATTCCCTCAAACGGTTTGCCTTGTCGCGCACCGGTTTTTTTCGCCCACACAGCCATTTTGGCCACGCCTTCTTCGAGCGAAACATTTTTTATCAAATCGCCGAAATATTTTTGCACTTTCTCATGCGCGGAATAAGCGTGGACGACCTCGTTACGTGCATCGAGGAACTTAAGGTCCGGCTTAGCGCCCATTGCTTTTGCAACGACGGTTGCAAGTTCGTTGACGGAATAAGGTTTGTCCGCGCCGACGTTAAAAATTTGATTATAACTTTTCGGGCGCGCAATACTGGCGGCAATCACCGGCGCAACGTCGTCAATGTAACTGAACGCGCGCGTCTGTTTGCCGTCACCAAAAATCGTCATCGGCTGGCCTTGCATGATTTGGTTCATGAAAATGCCGATGACGTTTCGATAACGGTCGCCGAGATTCTGGTTCTCACCATAAACGTTGTGCGGACGGAAAATGACGTGGTTCAGTCCGAACATTTCGTGCGCTTCCTTCAAATCCAGTTCGACTGCGTATTTGGCGATGCCGTAAGGGTCTTCCGGTTGTGGCACGGCGTCCTCGATCATCGGCAATTGATTTTTCCCATAAACCGCGATGGAAGAAGTGAACACGAAGCACTTCACATCATGGTTCACCGCGGCGTTGATGAGGTTGACGCTGCCGAGCAGATTATTCGTGTAATTGAAATGCTTGATGAAATGGCTCAAGCCTTCGGCAGCATAAGCGGCAAGATGGAAAACATATTCAAAATGGCAATCGGCGAAAAGATTTTGTACAAGCGCAATATCAGTGATTGATCCTTCGACAAATTTCACACCCGCCGGCACATGGTCGCGGAAGCCGCCGCTTAAATCGTCAAGTCCAATCACTGTGTGACCGGATTTAATCAAATGCGCACTGACATGAGAACCGATAAAGCCCGCTGCCCCGGTCACCAAAACTTGTGAATTCATGCGGAAAGCTTAATGATTGAGTTATTGCGCGGCGAGATTTTTCTGACAACAATCATGCAGTTTTGATGGCCGCCGGTTCAAACCACGACACCATCTTGAAATTTAACTGGTAGTGGCTCAGTTAGAAATTATTTTGAGTCCGGCATGGTGTTGGGCAAATCATTTGCATCCAAAAATAATCAACGCCAACAAAACCGGTGCAAGATGGGCAGCCAAAAGCCCAACAAACGGAATGAGCAAATAAACAAAAGACTGCATTCCTACACGCAACTTATTCAACCGCCTTTCAAACTTGAAAGACGCTGCACTCATACCGATACCAAGCAATAAGCCGGGCCAATCTTGACATTCATTGGTCGTGCAATTAACAGTTTGAAATTTGCCTTTTAAACCGTCCGCCATTTTTTATGAAAGCCGCAAAACCAACCACCGCCATTTCATCCAACCGGATTTTCTTTGCCGTGCTGCTGGCCGTGATTTTATCTGGATTCTTCTGCAAAAGTTTTCTTCATGATTTCGTTCTCTTCTCCAACGATGGCCCGCTCGGACAGCAAAACGCCGCATGGGCTCAGGCACACAAAAACTTGACCGGAGCCTGGGCCGATCTCAACAGCATCGGTTCCAAGGCGGGCGCAGCCTCAGTGGATTTGAGCTTGTTCATCGGGTGGGCTTTAGGGCCGCTTGGTAGAGCGAAGTTTTTTGCACCCATCGCGTTGTTCATTTTGGGACTCGGCACCTGTTTTTTTTTAAGACAACTAAAATTATCACCTCTGGCGACGGTGTTGGGGGGATTGGCTGCCGCGCTGAATTCCTTATTCCTCTCGGACGCCTGTTGGGGTTTTGCTTCGCGTCAAATCGCCTTCGGCATGGATTTTTTTGCATTGGGCCTGATAGTCTCCAACTCGCCGGAAATTCCTACGCTCATTCGTTGGACACGGCTGGCGCTGGCCGGGCTCGCCGTCGGCATCAATGTGATGGAAGCCGCTGACGTTGGCGCGATCTCCAGTCTGTTCGTCGCCGCCTTTGTTTTTTACAAGGCGCTGACGGAAGAAAACGTTTCGGTTCTAAAAAAAATCAGCCGCGGCATCGCGCGGGTCGCAATAGTTGCCGTGTTTGCGGGATTCATCGCCCTACAAACCGTCTTGACTTTGGTAAGCACCAACATCCAAGGCATCGCTGGCACCCAGCAGGATGCAACGACCAAAGCGGAGCATTGGGACTTTGCCACGCAATGGAGTTTTCCAAAAATTGAAACGCTTGGAATCCTCGTGCCGGGATTGGTTGGTTATCGGATGGATACCCCAAACAATATACCCGATTATTTGCAAAATTTTTACAAGGGCGGCGTTTATTGGGGTGCCATCGGCCGTGATCCGGCTTGGGATCGCTTCTTCGCGGGCGGAAAACAAGGCTCACCGCCACTTGGAACCATGCGATTTTCCGGTGATGGCTATTACGCCGGCACTCTGGTTATTTTGATTGCTCTTTGGTCAATTGCCCAATCGCTGCGCCGCCAAGCTTCAGTCTTTTCCGAAACGCACCGGCGTTTCATCTGGTTTTGGACAGCCGTGCTCGTCGTTTGCTTGTTGCTGGGGTTTGGCCGGTATGCGCCTTTCTACGCGCTTATTTACAAACTGCCTTATTTTTCCTCAATCCGGGATCCGAACAAATTTCTTTTCATTTTTACCTGGGCGCTCGTCATTATTTTTGCCTATGGCATTCATGGTTTGAGCCGGCGTTATTTCGAAGTCGCCGCGGGCAACCCAACTTCACTGGCGGCACAACTCAAAAACTGGTGGGCTAAAGTTCGCGGCTTCGACCGCAACTGGATTTCCGGCTGCGTCTTAATTTTCTTCGGTAGCTTGCTCGTCTGGCTGATTTACGGGTCGCAAAAGCCGGCGCTCACCGACTACCTGCAAACCGTCGGGTTCGATGAAACCCTGGCGAAACAAATCGCCGCGTTCAGCATCGGCCAAGTTGGATGGTTTATTTTGTTTTTCACGCTGGCTGGAGGACTTTTGACGCTTGTTCTCGCGGGTGTTTTTTCAGGACGCCGCGCCAAATGGGGTGGAATTTTTCTCGGTGCGCTGCTCATTCTGGATTTGGGCCGCGCGGATCTGCCGTGGATTGTTCACTGGAATTACATACAAAAATATGATATTGATCCGGCTGATCGGGCCAATTCAACCAACCCGATCATTAACTTTCTGCGCGACGAACCCTACGAACATCGTGTCGCCATATTACCATTTAATTTTCCGCAGCAATTTGCGTTGTTTGAAAATCTCTACAGGATTGAATGGGCGCAGCATCATTTTCCGTATTACAACATCCAGTCGCTCGACATCATCCAGATGTCGCGGATGCCCGTGGATTTGGAAGCTTACGAAACTGCGCTCGCTTTTCGGAACACACCTGAAACACTTTACCTCATTGCGCGCAAATGGCAATTGACCAACACGCGTTACCTGCTCGGCCCCGCCGGTTTTCTTGACACGTTGAACGAACAACTTGACCCGGCGCAACATCGTTTCCGCATCGTTCAACGATTCGATGTCGCGCCTAAACCGGGAATCGGACAGCCGACGAAACTTGAAGAATTGACCACCGTTCCAAGCGACAACGGCAACTACGCGCTCTTTGAATTCACCGGGGCGCTGCCGCGGGCAGGATTATATTCCGATTGGGAAGTCAGCACCAACGACGACGTCACACTTAAAACGCTGGCCACCACAACTTTTGATCCGGCAAAAATCGTTTTGGTCTCCACGAATCTGCCGCCGCCGGTCAACACGACCAATGAAAATTCCGGCACGGTTGAATTCAAAAGCTATGCGCCGAAAGACATTGTGTTCGACACCAAGGACGACGCGCCATCGGTGCTCCTGCTTAACGACAAATTCGACCCAAACTGGCGGGTGACCGTGGACGGCAAACCGGCGGAACTTCTGCGCTGCAACTTTATCATGCGCGGTGTTTATCTCACATCCGGCGCGCACACCGTGGAATTTGAATTCGAACTTCCGAGCGTCTCGCTCTACGTCACCTACGCGGCCTGGGCCACAGGATGCGGCTTGCTGGTTTTTTTAAAGCGGCGGACACGATGAATTCACAAGCCGGTGGGATGATCAATGAACGTCCATGGCACTTTGAATTTTTGGGAAAGATGCGCCGCCAGCGCTTTCACGCCGAAGGTTTCCGTCGCGTAATGGCCTCCATAAAAAACATTCAGGCCAAGTTCCTCCGCCAGTCCATAAGTCCAATGCGAACCTTCGCCGGTGATGAAGGTATCGACACCTTCGGCAACCGCCTGTTTTAATTCGCCGCCCGCGCCGCCAGTCACAACACCGATGCGCTCGCAAATTTCCCTGCCCCCGGGAATAAGGCGCGGTTTCGCGCCGGTCACGCGCGTGAGTCTGGCGGCAAGTTCAGCACGGGAAATTTTGGCGCGGGTTTGAAAGCCAATCGGCTGACCGTGGGTGGTAAAGAACGATCGCAGATTTTTCAAACCAAGCGCGGAACAAAGTTGTGCATTGTTGCCAAGTTTCGGATGTAGGTCGAGCGGCAGGTGCGAACTGTAAATGGCGATGTTGTTTTCAATCAGCAACCGCAACAGTTCGTGATTTTTTCCCGTCCACGGCTGGCGCACACTCCAAAATAATCCGTGATGCACAATCATCAAATCCACTTTGGCGGCGACGGCGAGTTTTACGGTGGCGAGGCTCGCGTCCACTGTGGCGGCGATGCGGCCGACCATTCCCCGATTTTCCGCCTGCAAACCATTGACCGCACCATCGTAATCGTCGATTGCCTTCGTGCGAAGCAGTTGGTCGCAATATTTGACGATGACAGCGAGCGAAACTTTCGGCATGGCGTGATGAAAACAAATTTCGCCCCAACTGCAAAGTCCGAAGCGTCTCGAAAATTTTTCATTCCGTTTGTTGATTTCTGCGCGCAGGCTTTTATAGTTCGCTCGTTTGAATTCACCGAGATGAGCAATTCACATGACGCGGCGCGACCGTGGGACATCGAAGCGGCGCGCGCGCTTTACAATATCCAGTGCTGGGGTGCGAAGTATTTCGACATCAACGAGGCCGGGCACGTTGTCGCCAAACCGTTGCAGGACGCAGGCGCGACGGTGGACATCACGGATGTCATCGAGGAAGCAAGGGTGCGCGGACTGAAATTTCCGTTGCTGATCCGGTTTCAGGATATTTTGCGACACCGCGTCGAGGCGATCAACCAGGCGTTCCGCCATTCCATCACGGAGTTTAATTATCAGGGGAAATATCGCGGCGTGTTTCCGATCAAGGTGAACCAATTGCGCGAAGTTGTGGAGGAAATTCTCGACGCAGGCAAGGCTTACGATTTCGGACTTGAAGTTGGCAGCAAGCCGGAATTATTTGCCGGCCTTGCGCTACAAAATCAGATGGGCAGTCTTATTATTTGCAACGGTTACAAGGACGCGGAGTTCATCAAGATGGCGTTGCTCGGCATCAAGCTCGGCAAAAAAGTCATCATGGTCGTCGAGAAACTGGAGGAACTACGCCACATCATTTCAGTTTCAAGACAACTCGGGGTCGAGCCACTCATCGGCATTCGTGCGCGATTGTTGAGCAAAGGCGCTGGCAAATGGGCGGAGAGCGGCGGAGAAAATGCAAAGTTCGGGTTGAGCACGGTAGAACTACTCTCGGCGACGGAATTGCTTAAGGCGGAAAATCTCGGTCATTGTTTGAAGCTGGTGCATTTTCACATCGGCTCACAGGTACCGGATATTTTGACAGTGAAAAAAGCCGTGCAGGAAGCCGCGCGTTTTTACGCAAAACTGAATAAAATGGGCTTTTCGATTGAACATGTTGACGTGGGCGGCGGATTGGGTGTG
Source organism: Verrucomicrobiota bacterium (assembly GCA_050015635.1). Classification (GTDB taxonomy): domain Bacteria; phylum Verrucomicrobiota; class Verrucomicrobiia; order Limisphaerales; family UBA11358; genus UBA11358. The sequence continues at coordinate 67,275 of JBEKBA010000001.1, read as the reverse complement.
GATTACGACGGCAGCCGCTCGAATTTCGACAGCTCAACGAATTACACGCTACAGGAATACACGAACGACGTGGTGTATTACATCGCCGACGTTTGCAACGCCGAGAAAGTTCCGCACCCGAACATCATCAGTGAAAGCGGTCGCGCCATCGTCGCGCACCACAGTGTATTAATTGTCGAAGTGTTCGGCACGATTGAAAAAATCCGGGCGGGGGTTGCGTTTGAATATGACGACAACGAACACGCGCTCGTCCGCGAATTGCTCGACATCAAAAAAAATCTTACCAAGTCGAATAAGCTCGAAGCGTTTCACGACGCGCAGGAACGCAAGGAAGACGCCCAACAAATGTTCGCGTTGGGCCTTCTGGATTTGCCGGACAAGGCGAAGATCGAAAATCTTTATTGGGAAATCAGCCGGGAAGTCGTGCAAAGTTTTCGCGGCCAGGCTTATGTGCCCGAAGAAATTCGCAAACTCGAAGATAGTCTCAGCGATCAGTATCTCTGTAATTTTTCCGTGTTCCAATCGCTGCTCGACCACTGGGCGCTCGGCCAGTTGTTTCCCATCATGCCCGTGAGCCGCTTGACGGAACGCCCCACGCGTGAAGCTACGCTCGTGGACATCACTTGCGATTCCGACGGACAGGTTAACAAGTTCATTGATTTGCGCGACGTGCGCGACACATTGCCGCTGCATCAACTTCTCAGCAACGGAAATGGCAATGGCAAACACGAACCATATTTCATCGGATTTTTTCTGATGGGCGCGTATCAGGATATCATGGGTGACCTGCACAATTTATTCGGGCGCGTCAACGAAGTTCACGTTTTTCTCGAACCGGACGAGCCAACAGGCTATTACATCGAGGAAATCATCGAGGGCAACACAATCATTCAATCGCTCGCAGCGGTGCAATACGACGAAAATGAATTGAAGCGGCAGATGAAGGCGCAGATGGACGAAGCCATCAAGTCCGATCGCATGAAACCGTCCGAAGCCATGCGTCTGCTCGACGATTACGAGCGCGGCTTGAAGGCTTATACCTATCTTTCGTTTTGAGCGAAACGCAAAATCAGGAAGCCGGGAATCAGGGCGAAGCCGAATTGCTCCGCTCGCTCGGCAAACTTGCGCGCGGTTTGTCCGCGCTTTTCTGGGGATTGCCCGGCGCGCTCATCGTTTGTGCCGAAACCACAAAAGCCGACTGGCTCTCACCGCTCGGCATCATTCCCGCACTCGTCGTGACGGGTTTGCTGCTTTTCGGACTCCGGCAAATGAGCTATTTCCAAAAACAGGAACGCCCCTGGCGCAATGCGCTTGACCGTGCAAAACTTCTCGGCCTCGTTAATTTCGGCCTCTGCCCATTTCTCTACTGGCAAAATAAAATGCCGGAACAGGCTTTTTTCAACGCGATGGTTTTTGTGCTCGTTTTGTCAGCGCTGCTGTTTTTATTCAACTTGAACGTCGTGATAAAACAACTCGGCGTGATGCTGCCCGACGAAACCCTGCGCCACGAAACCCGGCAATTCACCGCGCTCAACCGCTGGCTGGTCGTTGCGCTTTTATTTTTTGGCAGCGTGTACGTGGCTTTGCTCCATGACTCGCGCCTGCCTGCCCGGATCGGCGCGCTTTTTCTCTGGCTCGACCACTTCAGCTTTTGGGGCCTGACATTTCTCGCGCTACTGCCCCTGGCCATGACGATGGCGCTGATTTGGAAAACCAAGGAAACCATCCTCGATGGCGTCTTCGACGCGCGACATTGATCCGATATTGCCGAAACGCAACTTGATTGTCGCTCCGCCTTGGTTATCATCGTCGTCCTTTTCACATGAAATTGCAGGTTTTGTCTAAAATGGGCCGGCGCATCGTCGAACCGCCAATTTCGTGGCTGATGACCGCTGCGTTCTCGCGCCCCAAATTGATTTCGCTCGCCGCTGGATTCACCGATAACGCTTCGTTGCCCGTCGCCGAAACGCGTGCGTTGCTGGATTCAATTCTGCATTCAAATAAAACCGGCCAGCCCGCGTTGCAATACGGCTCAACCGCCGGTGACGTAACCTTGCGCCAGCTCACCACGCAACACCTGCAAAAACTTGACGGCAAACGCGGGAAAAATTACGCGACCGGACGCACATTCATCACCGGCGGTTCGCAGCAACTGCTTTACATGACCCTCGAAGCGTTGTGCGACACTGGTGATATCATCCTCGTGGAAGACCCGACCTATTTCGTTTTCTTGAGCATTCTCCAAAGTCATGGTTTACACGCGCGCGGCGTGAAGCTTGAACGCGATGGTCTTGATCTCGCGCATCTCGAATCCGTTTTGGAACGGCTGAAAAAATCCGGCCAACTCCGCCGCGTCAAATCGCTTTACCTCGTCAGCTATTTTCAAAATCCGACCGGCGTCACGACCAGCTTCAAGAAAAAGCAAGCCGCGTTAAAACTACTGAAAAAATTCGAGCGCGCCGCCGGACACCCGATTTATCTGCTTGAAGACGCGGCCTATCGCGAACTGCGTTTCACTGGAAAGGATATTCCTTCCGCACTCGCGACCGGCGGCGCGGTGGAACGCGTGATTTACACCGGCACTTACACCAAACCGTTCGCGACCGGCGCGCGCGTGGGCTTTGGCATTCTGCCTGAACCGCTGTTCACGGCGGTCAAGCGAATCAAGGGTAATCACGATTTCGGCACGTCAAATCTGTTGCAGCAACTCGTGTCCCGCGCGCTGGCGACGGGAATTTACGATCAACACGTCGCGCGATTGCAAAAGCGATACGCGCACAAGGCGCGCGTGATGAAGCTGTCGCTCGCGGAAAATTTTCCGTCGAATGTGGAAATCTGGGAATCCGGCGGCGGACTTTATTTCTGGGCGCGATTACCGGAAAAAATTTCCACCGGCGTAAAATCAAACGTGTTCCAGACCGCATTTAAAAACGATGTGCTCTATGTTCCCGGCGAACTTTGCTACGCTGACGATCCATCGCGCGCAAAACCGGACAACGAAATGCGCATCAGCTTCGGCAGCGCGAACGAGGAAAATATCCGCAAAGGAATTGCGCGGCTCGGCGCGGTGCTGCGAAAATTCGTCAGATAAAGTTATGAAATGTTATTCGGTTGCTGAATACACCCGAATCCAAAACCCAGACTGTCCATTTCAGGAATTTCAAGTTTGTCCATAAGTTCAATTGGTTGATTCAGCCCGGCGGCCAGGCCATGTGGCGTCCGCCGAGAATGTGGACGTGCAGGTGCGGCACGGTTTCGCCGCCATACGCGCCGCTGTTGATAACGAGCCGGTAGCCGTTTTTCAAGTCCAGCTTCTTCGCGACTTCGGCGGCTTTGAGTAGCAAATGGCTCAACAATTTTTCATCTTCAATTTTTGCTTCGGAAATTCGAGGAATTGCTTTTTTTGGAAAAATCAAAACGTGTGTGGGCGCTTGCGGATTTATGTCGTGGATGGCAAGTACCAAATCGTCCTCATAGACAACTGCCGCCGGAATTTCGCGCGCGATAATTTTTTCAAAAAGGGTTTTGCTCATACGCGAACGTTCCTTATTCCACAACGAGCGCGCAATCGGTTTGTTCCAGTTCGGCGGTCAGACATTCGCGGAGGTAGCCGACGATTTGATCCCGCATTTTTTCGCAACGGGCGCTCCAGCGTTGCGCGCCGGCAAGTTCCTTGACGCAGGCGCGCAAACCGCGAAAGCGCACCATACGCGGCGACTGGCGGAGTTGGGCCCGGAGTTCGTCGCGCAGGCGCGGGAAGAAAAAAAGTTCGAGGCTCCCGTCGGACTGGCACGTGAACAGACCGAGGTCGGTTTCGATGATTTCCTGCGAGCGTGATCCGAATTCACCCGCACGGATGGTCAGACCGAGGTTGCGCAGGGCCTTTTCCAGCGCGAGGGAGAATTCCCCAATGGTAACGGTCTGGCGTTCAAGTTCGTTTTTGAAATAGTAAAAGACGGATGCGGCGGCGTGGCGCAAAATCTCGGGATCGAGAAAACCATTGGCGTCGCCAACGAGTTCAATGGAAATCATTTCCGCGGAGCATGGCACGCTTTCGCCGCTGGCGAGCTGAAAGAAGAGACAATTGGATTGCAGCGCGATCATTTGGCAGCCTCCAATTTTTTGACCTCCTGCACGAAGTCAGTGGCTTCCTGAAAGCGACGATAGACGCTGGCAAAACGGACGTAGGCAACTTCGTCAATTTCGCGCAGGCCGTCCATGATCATTTTGCCAATGAAATCGGTGGGAACTTCGGACTCGAACCTAGCGGTCACGGCAGCGACGATGTGGTCGGCCAAGCTTTCCATGGCTTGCGGCGTGACGGGACGTTTCTGGCAAGCTTTCTTGAGGCCGGACAAAAGTTTTTCGCGGGAAAATTCCTCATGCCGTCCGTCGCGTTTGAGCACCATCAAACCTTCGTGCTCGAGTTCCTCGTAAGTCGTGAAACGATGGCCGCAACCGGCACATTCACGACGTCGGCGAATCGTCGCTCCCTCACGCGAGGCGCGCGAATCAATGACTTTGTCTTCCTGACAGCCGCACTTGGGGCAACGCATAAAACCACATCTAATTGTGGTTACACGTTTGTAACATACTGAATTTTGTGGTGTCAAGGAGCGGTTATTCACCGAAGGACCTCCGATGAACATGTTTTAATAATCCCCCTTTACGGAAAAGCGGGCTTGCTTTTGCGTAAATTTGAAGTATTTTTTGCGGCTCGCGTTTCGTAAAAAATCCGGCGCGTTAAGCATTTTTAATTTAATGGCGACAGCAAACGACCTCCGCCGCGGCATGGCGATCAATTACAACGGCGACATCTCCGTGGTGCTCGATATGCAGCATCGCACGCCGGGCAATTTGCGCGCGTTTGTCCAGGCAACGCTCCGCAGCATCCGCACCGGCAAATCCTCCGACGTGCGTTTCAGCTCGACTGAAAAAATCGAGCCGGTACCAATGATCACCAAGAAAATGGAGTTCAGTTACAAGGACGGCGCGGACTACGTTTTCACCGACCCGGAAAATTACGAAACGGTCACGCTCGCGGCGGAACTGGTCGGCGACACAAAAAATTTTCTCGTGGAAAATGCGACGGTGACGGTGACGTTCGTTGATGACAAGGCGGTTTCAATCGAATTGCCGTCCAACGTTGTGCTGACCGTGGCGGACGCGCCCGAAGGTGTTCGCGGTGATTCTGCGAACAACGTGCAAAAGGCCGTCACGCTCGAAACCGGCATCACGGTGCAGGCACCGTTGTTCATTAAAACCGGCGAAAAGATCAAAGTTGACACGCGGACGGGCAAATACATGGAACGGGCGTAATCAGGTCAAAACTTTCAAAGCCCGTTGATTCGGCGGCCTTTTTTCATTTTTACGATGGAATTACTTTTCAACGTAAAAGCATTCGGCTATTTCTTCCCGCGACTCGTATGTCAGCACAAACAAAGGGAGAAAAAGTTTTTCGCGGCATCGCCGTTTCCGCCGGCATTTGCCGTGGAAAAATTCTTGTCCTGCACCGCGCCCGTCACATTATCGCCAAGCGCGAATTACCAGACTTGGAAATCACGGCGGAAGTCAGCCGGTTTGAAAAATCGCTCGTCCAGACCCGCCAGCAAATTTCGGAAGTGCAGCGCAAGGTCGTCGAAAACATGGGTGCAAAGGAAGGCGACATTTTTGAAGCGCACTTGCTTATGCTTGAAGACCGGATGCTCGTGGACGAAGTCATCCGCTTAATCCGCGAACAAAAAATCAATGCCGAACATGCCTTTCACGCGGTCGCCGAGCGTTACGCCGCCGCGCTCGCTGGCGTGAATGACGAGTATCTCCGCGAGCGTGCCGATGATATGCGTGATCTGACTTCGCGCGTACTCGACAATCTACTCGAAGTGCAGGATGAGTTTGATCTCCGCCACATCGCCGAGCCATGTATTTTGGTCAGCCACGATTTGAGTCCGTCCACGACGGCGCAATTGGACAAAAAATTTGTCCTCGGACTCGCGACCGACATCGGCGGCAAAACTTCGCACACGGCCATCATGGCGCGGTCACTGGGCATTCCCGCAGTTGTCGGATTGAAAACCGCCAGCGAGGAATTCGACACGGGCGATTACGCGCTGCTCGACGGTTACAATGGCACCATCATCGTCAACCCGACCGACCAGACGCTGTTTGAATATGGCCAGCTCGTCAAAATTAAAGCGTCGCTTGAGGAAAAACTTGGTGAAATTCAACGCCAGCCGGCGGTGACGCTTGACGGAAAATCCATTCATCTTTCTGCAAACATCGAAGACCAGAACGACATCGAAGCCGTCATTAAATACGGCGCGGAAGGCGTTGGATTGTTTCGTACGGAATTTTTGTTCATCAACCGCGAAAGTTCGCCGAGCGAGGAAGACCAATACCAGGTTTATCGCCAGGTCGCCTCCGCGCTGAAACCGCAGCCAGTCATCATCCGCACACTCGATTTGGGCGGCGACAAATTTGTCTCGCACTTGCAACTCGCGCAGGAAATGAATCCGTTCCTCGGTTGGCGTGCGATCCGTTTTTGCCTTGCGCAGCCGGAACTTTTCCGCGCCCAACTTCGCGCCATTCTCCGCGCCAGCGCCGAGGGCAACGTCAAAATGATGTATCCCATGATTTCGGGCCTCGACGAATTGACCCAAGCCACCGTGCTCGTTGAAAAATGTAAAGCGGAACTGCGCGTGGAAAAAATCCCGTTCGACGAAAAAATGGACATCGGCGCGATGATTGAAATTCCATCCGCTGCGCTCATCGCCGATACACTCGCGCAACGCGTAAAATTTTTCAGCATCGGCAGCAACGATTTGATCCAATACACGCTTGCCGCTGACCGCACGAATGAAAAAGTTTCGCACCTTTACGAACCGACGCATCCGGCCATTGTGCGGCTCATCAAGATGACCGTGGATGCCGCGCACAAACACGGCGTTTGGGCGGGCGTGTGCGGGGAGATTGCGGGGGACCCTGTGCTCACACCGCTGTTGATCGGCCTCGGAGTGGATGAATTGAGCGCCGCCCCGCCGATTGTGCCACAAATAAAATATATTGTCCGGCGGCTCAAGTTGAGCGAAGCGCAAGTACTCGCCGAATTCGCGCTACAATGCGAATCGCCATCGGAAATTTATGCACGTTGTCAGACATTGGCCCGCCAGACCGCGCCGAGCCTTTTTGAAAAATAACGTATGAAAGTCATTATTCTCGCCGCCGGATATGCCACGCGCCTCTATCCACTCACCCTCACGCAACCCAAGCCGCTCCTGTCCGTCGCAGGCAAACCGATGGTCGAGCACGTCCTCGACAACCTCGCGCCCATCAGTGACATTGACCGCGTTTACGTCGTTACCAATGCAAAATTCGCCGGACATTTCCAGAAATGGTCGGAACATTATCACGCCACGAAATCCAAGTTTGAATTCACCGTCGTCAACGACGGCTCGACCGATGACACCAACAAGCTCGGCGCGATTGGTGACATCCATTATGTGCTCAAAACGCAAAATGTGGACGATGATTTGATTGTCGTCGCCGGTGACAATCTGTTCAGCGAGAAACTGACGGAATTCGGTAAATTCATTCATGAAAAAAATGCGCCCGTGCTCGCCGTTTATGACGTGGGTAATCTCGAAGAAATCAAAAAATACAATTCCATTTCCACCGACGCGAACGGACGAATCACATTTTTTGAAGAGAAACCAAAAAATCCGACCAGCACGCTCACCGGCATCGCGCTTTATTTTTATCCGAAGGCGACGATTCCGCTCATCAAGCAATATATCGCCGATGGCAACAATCCCGACCAGCCTGGACGCCTCGTGCAATGGCTTTATCCGCGCACGGCGGTCTTCACCTGGCGTGTGCCCGGCCTGTGGTTCGACATCGGCTCGAAGGAGACTTTGGAAGAAGCGAACAAGATTTTCGCGAAGTTTTAACGTGGATATTTACTTCACCGTCACGGCGGCATAATTCTTTTTGCCTTTGCGCAACAAGATGTATTTGTCGTGGAAATGAAAATCTTGAGACATCACTCTTCGATTCACATCTGTTGCTGGCATATCGTTTACGCTGATACCACCACCTTCGATGTCTTTTCGCGCCTGACCTTTGGATGAGGACAATCCGATATAGACCAAAAGGTCAATAAGTGGATAACCTGCACCCTCAAATTTTGATTTATCAATTTCTTTTGTCAGTAATTCGTTAACAATTTCGTTAAATTCGTCTTCAGAAGCACCATAAACGTCACCACTGAACAATCTTCCGCTCACACGAATTGTTTCCGCCGTAGCCTGTTCGCCGTGAATCAAATCCGTCACCGCCTTCGCCAAAGCCTTGTGCGCTTCGCGCGCACCGGGATTTTCCGCGTGCTGCTTTTCAAGCGCTTCAATTTCTTCGCGCGACAAGAACGTGAAGAATTTCAAGTAGCGGATCACGTCGCGATCATCGGTGTTAATCCAAAATTGGTAAAAGCGATAAACGCTTGTGCGTTTTGGATCGAGCCAGATTGCGCCCACCTCGGATTTTCCAAATTTTGTTCCGTCGGCGTTCGTGATGAGCGGAAGCGTGAGGCCGAAAACGGTTTTGCCTAATTTTTTCCGGCATAAATCAATTCCGGCGGTGATGTTGCCCCACTGGTCGCTGCCGCCGATTTGCAGTTCACAATTTTGGTCACGCGCTAAAACCATGAAATCAAACGCCTGTAGAAGCATGTAACTGAACTCGGTGTAGCTGATGCCGGTCTCGCGGTCTTCCATGCGCGCGCGGACACTTTCCTTGGCGACCATCTGGTTGACGGAAAAATGTTTTCCAATGTCGCGCAGAAAATCGAGATAGGAAATGTTTTGCGTCCACGAAGCGTTGTCCACGAGCCGCGCGGGATTTTGCTTCGTTTCAAAATCGAGCAGCTTTGCCAGTTGAACTTCCACGCTGGCGATGTTGTGCTCCAAAATTTCTTTTGTGAGCAGTTGTCGTTCTTGAGTTTTTCCACTCGGATCGCCGATTGAACCGGTCGCGCCGCCGGCAACGGCAATCGGATGATGGCCGAGTAATTGAAACCGCCGCAGCGCAATCAACGGCACAAGATTACCGACATGTAAACTATCGGCGGTCGGGTCAAAGCCGCAGTAAAGCGTGATGGGTGAGGAAATTTTCTTTTCCAATTCTGGCGCATCGGTGCAGTCGGCGACGAGGCCGCGCCACTTCAGTTCATCAACAATGTTCACGCGGCAAGGGTAATCCCACGACCGCCAGTTGCCAATTTCCAATTGCCGTCGAACTTTGGACTTTGGACTTCGGGCTTTGGACTTTAATCTTCGCGCGGTGTCAAAAATGTTGAAAGCCTCCGGCGCGATGGCCGCCGCCACACTCGTCAGCCGCGTGCTCGGCATGGTGCGCGAAATGGTTTATGCCAATTTCATGGGTGATGGCTGGGTCGCGAGCGCGTTCGCTTTTGCGTTCACCGTTCCGAATCTTTTTCGCCGTCTGCTCGGCGAAGGCGCGCTGACAGCGGCGTTCATTCCCATTTTCAAGGAAAAGGAAAAAACGCACGGCGAGATCGAAATGTGGCGCGTGGCCAACGCCATGCTTTCCGGCCTCATCGTCACGGCGGCAATCATAATCGCCATCGTGATGCTTTGCCTTTCGCTCGTGCTCGCCGCGCATCAATTTGAAGCCAAGACGGAACTCATGCTGCAACTGCTGCGCCTGATGTTCCCTTACATGCTGCTGGTGTGCATCGCGGCGGCGTTCATGGGTATGCTCAATGCGCGTGGCCATTTTTTCATTCCTGCGATGGGCGCGACAATGCTCAACGTCGTGATGATCGTGTCCGTTTTATTTCTCGCGCCGCGCATGGGCACGGAATTGTCAGAACAAATTTTCGCGCTGGCCATTGGCGTGCTTGCGGCGGGCATGGCGCAAGCAGCGTTTCAATTGCCGACGCTCTGGCGCGACGGCTTTCGCTACCGCTGGGTTTCGCCGTGGCAAAATGAAACGGTGCGCGTGGTCGTACGGCGGATGGTTCCGGGCACCATCGGCCTTGCCGCGTTCCAGATTAACGTACTGCTCACGCAGACCATCGCGTTCTGGGTCAGCCCACACATCGTCGCGTCGTTCAACTACGCCGTGCGGCTGATGGAACTGCCACAGGGAATGTTCGGCATTTCGCTGGCGACATTTCTGCTGCCGGCGCTGGCGGCCCTCGCCGCGGAAAAAAATTATTCCGAATTCCGCGCGACGCTGCGCCACGGACTCGGCACCTTGCTCTTCGTAAATCTGATCGCCGCCATGCTGCTCGTCGTGCTGGCCGAACCAATCGTACGGCTGCTCTTCGAACGTGGACAATTCACCCCCGCTTCAACCGATCGCGCCACGTTCGCGCTCATGTGCCTCGCGCCGGGATTGATCGCATTCTCAACGGTCAACATTCTGGCGCGCGCCTTTTACGCGCTCGGCGACACGCAAACACCGATGAAAATCAGCATCGCATGCCTCGTGTTGAATTTAATGTTGGCGGCGATGCTCGTCGTACCGCTGAAACAAGGCGGCATCGGCCTCGCTAACACGGCAACTTCCATTTGCAATGCCAGCCTGCTGCTTCTTGCACTGCGAAAAAAGCTTGGAAAACTGGAAATGGAATCGCTGCGCGTAACGTTTTTGCCGCTGGCCATTGCCGGCCTGGTCGCCGGTCTTATCGCGTGGTTGGGTTGGCGATTTTGGGAAAAATCGCTCGGCCACGAAACGCTTGCGCTAAAAATCGGCGAAGTGTTTGTACCGGCGGGAATTGCCGGTCTAATTTACTGGCTTGTCACGCTTGCACTAAAAATTCCGGCGGCAAAGGAAATCACGGACCTGGCATTGCAAAAATTCCACAAATCACCCAGCGCTTAAACCGGCACAACGGCAATCCAGCAATTCTGCCCGAATTTCGATTTAAATTTTTCTGCAAGTGACTCGGCTGAAGGAATACTTTCGACGATGCCAAACGTCGTCGAACCGCTGCCGGACATGAGCGCGGTCAGCGCGCCATTCGCACGGAGAAATTCCTGAAACAGCACGAGCACGGGAAATTTTTCCAGCGCGGGAACTTCGAGCGAATTGTAAAATTCGCCGCTGGCGGCGCTCAAATCACCGGACTGAAGTTCTGAAATCAATTTTCGAGCGCGGTCGTTTTGTCCGTTCAGGGCGGTGGGAAAACGCGAGAGATTCTGGTAAGCCCACGGCGTTGAAATGCCAAAGCCGGGATGAACCAGCAAAAACACCTTGCCGGTGAGTGCGGGGAAATTTTCGAGCGGCTGGATTTTTTCACCACGACCGATGGCAAGCGCGGGTTTGTTTTGCAGAAAAAATGGAATATCCGAACCTAGCGTCGCCGCGATTTCACAAAGCTTCGCCGACACGAGCGGCTGCCCGAAAAGTTCGTTAAGCGCGAGCAGGGTCGTTGCCGCGTTGCCGCTGCCGCCGCCGAGTCCGGCAGCCAGCGGAATTTTTTTTTTCAAATGAATTTTTATGCCATCGTTGATCTTCGCAGCTTGCAGAAATGCCGTCGCCGCGCGGTGAATTAAATTGCGCGAATCGGCGGGCAGGTTGGCATGGTTACACGAGAGTACAATCCCGCGTGTAGTGCGCTCGAAAGTCAATTGGTCGCAGACGTTAATCGGCTGCATGACGGTTTCGAGTTCATGAAAACCATCGGCGCGCCGGCCAAGGATATTCAGCAGCAGGTTGACTTTGCAGAAAGACTTTTTTTGGAGCGGCATGAATGGCTTTCACGAAAGCAAAACGCGCCAACGGAAAATCGCTGGCGCGTTGCGGAAATTTGATTCGGCCACGGCTAATTGTCAAAGACATTGAACCGGCTGCCGGGGATGAACGGCGCGACATCTCCGCCACTGAAGCCGACGTAGGTATCCGTGTTAAACAAAGGGTCGTCGGGCAATCCCGGTTTGTAGCTGTCGGGATATGCTGGTTCGGGCGAGAGGTATTTTGTGGCAATGGGATGATACGGCGGAATTGGGAAAGTGAGGACTTCGTAAAAGCCGATGCCCGTGCGCGCCATCGAACGGTCGAAGCCATGCACAAATCCAGTGGTGAAAGCTGTGTCATCCGAATCAAACACAGCGGTCTGTTCGACGGAACGGCGCATTTCCCCCAAGCGAACACCTTCGTAAAAATTACTCATGCCACGACCTAATTTTTGCTCCGGCCCGGCGCAACCAGACGTGAACCAAGCGGCAAGTGCAGCCACAGCTAGAAAAGGCATTGTGTTTCGCATACGTTTTAAGTTGTTGGATCGAGCCTACGCCAAAATCGCCGTTTGTAAAGTGTGTTTTACGATTCGCGCTCGACGCGTTTTCGTTCCTGCCGATCCCAATACCACGCAATCCAGACGGTGATTTCATAAAGTAGATAAAGCGGAACCGCCATTAAAATTTGTGTGACCACTTCCGGCGTCGTCAGCACGGCTCCCAGAATCAAATTAATGACAACCATGTAACGCCACATTCCCCGAAGCGTGGAATAACTCAACACGCCAATTTTTACGAGTGTCAAAATCACCACCGGCAGTTCAAATCCCAAACCCATGCCAAGCATGAAGCGACAGACGAAGCTGATGTAATCCTCCGCGCGCCATTGCAGCGCACCGAAACCGAGCCATTGCGAATACATCTGCGACGCCGCGAGCGCGACCGGCATCAAAATGAAATAGCAAAACGAAATGCCGAGCAGAAACAGCCCGGCGCCAAAAAACAACCCGCGATAAACATATTTTTGCTCCCGCATTTTCAATGCCGGAAAGATAAACGCCACGACAAAATAAAAAATGAACGGCGACGCCAGCACTGCGCCGCCATAAAGTGCGACTTGAAACGCGACGAAAAATCCACCCGTTGGACTCAAGTTGATCAGATCAATATGCAGCCGTTGCGCATCGGCAATCGCGCTTTCATCCGCATCAACCCGCCAGCCGAACACTTGATTGGTGCCAAGCGCGAGTGGTTCGATTTGAACGGACACAAAACGATTCGTGCCGAGATTCAGGGATTTTTGCTGTTTCGTCGTGAGTTGAAAATTGCCGAGGTGATTCGTTCCGAAACTGACAATGGCGATTTGATTCGTGCCGGGATAATGAATTTTGGCGCGCGTTAGCGGCCACTTGATGACTTGCACGACGTAATTTCCGGCGATGAGGCAGAGCAGCATCGCGACCGCGAGCGCGACCAAGCTCTTGATGAGCACCCAGCGGAAGTCTTCGAGATGTTCGAGAAACGATTTGACCGGACCGCCTTCGGTCTCGTCGGGATGTTCCGTTTCGTAGCCGCCGACCATGCGAGAAAGGTTCCCGCCGTCAGACTTTGGGCGGATTGGAAATTTGGGAAACAGTTGACGCGGGCGGCGCAGTCGGTGATTGGCCAACATCAGGCAACTTGTTCTGTTGCGCCGGCGGTTCGTCCGCCGCTTTTTGAACTTCGTCCGTCACTTCCTTTGTCGCCTTCTTGAATTCCTTGATACCCGTGCCCAGACCTTTGGCCAATTCAGGAATCTTCTTGGCCCCAAACAAAATCAAAACAACAGCGAGAACCAAAATGATTTCCGTGGCACCTATCGCCCATGCAAATATGACATTCATAAATTTTTTCGAGCCTTGGGAAAGCTACGCCCGCTTTGTTAAATAGTAAAGTGCCAAAAAGCAAGGGCTGTGAAACGCGCAACCCTTGAACAATTTCAAACTTTCTCTGTCGATTACGACGACGCCTTCGGATGCAGCAGGACGAATTCGCCGCGGCGGTTTTGCGCCCACGCTGCTTCGTCATGGCCGGGGTCAACCGGACGGTCCTTGCCATAGCTGATGGTGCGGACACGCGACGGGTCAACGCCCATCTTCGCCAGCGACTCACGCAACGCCAGCGCGCGCCGTTCGCCGAGCGAGCGATTGTATTCCTCCGTGCCGCGTTCGTCGCAATGACCTTCGATGAGCAGTTTCGCACTCGCATCCGCGCTTAATGCAGAGGCAACGGCTTCAAGATTTGAATACTCACTTTTGCGCACGGCGGCGCTGTCGTAAGCGAAATGCACCGTGTAGGCGGCCAGCGCGGTGCGATCCATCACCATGTTCTCAAATTCTTCCAAGTTTGCCGTCGGCCCTCCGCCGGCTTGATTTTGAACGCCTCCATTTGGCGGCAATGTGCCTCCGCCGTTCAAATCATTCGGCGTGGCGCCCGGCGATCCGGGCAGCGGCGTGATGCTCACGGGTTGGTGGTTATGGCAGCCGGTGGCGGCGAACATGACGGCCAGCGCGAACGCCAGCGGGTAAATCAGTTTCATCGTTTTCATTTTTCCTTCCATTGGTTTTAATTTGCTTGGTTAAAAATTAAAATCAAAATTATTTCGCCCAAGCGGGTTCAGAATCATTTCCTGAAACGCGCGCAATATCCTTGACCTGTTTCGTGAACACGTCAAGCAAAGACAACACCTGCCGGTAGCCGACCGCGCGGTTGAAAACCAGTGTGCGCGAATTTGGCGACCATGATGGGTGCTGTCCCGCCACCAGCACCGTCGGCGGCAGACTGCCGTCCGCCGGCATGACGCAAATATCGAACTCCCCCGCCTGACGGGTGAACGCAATCCATTTGCCGTCTGGCGACCAGTCCGGCTCGGTCGGGTTCGGCGCATCGGGCGTCGGAATCCGTTGAATCGCTCCGCCGCCCGCCGGAATTTTGGCGAGCATACGCCGCTCGGCGATTTTCGTCGCGAAACAAATCCACTGTCCGTCTGGCGACCAGCATGGCGACGATTCATCCTCCGGCGTCGCGGTCAATTGTTCCAAATTTGAGCCGTCCGCGTCGCAAACCCACACATCCGGGCTACCGCTCTTGCTCAAAATCATGGCAACTTTCGTGCCGTCCGGCGACACCGCCGCGCTCGTATTTAAACCGGAGTAACCCGCAATGACGCGTCGCTTGCCGGTGCTCAAGTTGTGAAAAAAAATATCCGGATTGCCGACCTTGTAGGAAGTGTAATAAACCGCGAGTTTGCCGGGCACCCACGCCGGGGCGGCGACAATCGTGTTGTCGTGCGTGACGGTCAGCGCGTTATGGCCGTCGAAATCGGAAACGTAAATTTCTCCGTTGCCGCCGGCCGTTTCAACTTTGAACGTGATTTTTGTCTGTGCGATTCCCTTTTTGCCAGTAATTGCAAAAACAATGTCATCGGAGAATGCGTGGGTCTGTCGTCGCAAACTCGCGCCAGTATAGCTGCGCGAAAGAATTGTGCTTTTTGCAAAAGGATCCACAACCCGGCCAACGACATTGCCCGCGTTGCTGCCGCTGATTTGATATTGCGCCGCGTCCGGCGCGACGAACGTGAAGCCTTGAACGTAAAGATCGAATTTCAAAACGTTCGCGACTTCGCCGGTAAAACCATCAAGCGAGACAGGAATGGGTTTGGTTTCGCCGAGCACCGGAACCGTTACGCTCATATTAAGCGTGTTCTGGTCTTGGCTGCGCGCAATGTTTATCGCCGCCGCACAAATCAAAATCGGCAGGCAAATTTTAATGAGGTTCAAAATAACTTTTTTCATTCGTTCGTTCGGGTGGCTTTGAATTTGATGAGGTAAGGCCGTTCCGTTTCCGTCGTGCTTTCGGGAAACGGCGCAATAAACGTGACGCGATCCAACATACGTTGCACAGCGGCGTCTATGTTTGCATCACCTGACGGTGTGACGATACGCGCCGAAATAACTGTGCCGTCTCTGGCAATGGTAACCTTGAATTGGACCGTCACGTTGTCACTGGCCATACCGTCCGGTGGCATCCAGGCATTGTGATAAACATTGAGAACAACGTCGCCGTAATTCGCATAAGCCGCGCTGCTGTTGCCAGACAGGTTTACTTCCGTGACTGAAGACAAATTATTCTTCAATCTCTGGAGCGCGCTCTTGATTGCCCGTGCGCGCTGCGAATCAGCCATGGACTTTTCCTGTGCGGTGCGCGTCGTCAATTGCGTGTTGACTTGAATTTTGTGTGGCTCGCTTTCGGTCGCATTCTGCATCGGTTTAACCGGTTCAGGTGTAAATATTTTCTCCAACCTCTGCACGAGCGTGGGCGGCGTCACCACCGATATTGGTACGGGCGGCTGCGGCGCGGGTTGAACAACTGGCGGAGGCGGTTGCGCGTTTTTGACACCACTGTTAAACGGCGCGTCAATTAAATTGGCCGGAATCACATCGAGCACCAGCAAATCGTCCGGTTTTTGCTGGGCCGAGAAAAAAGCCGGGCCGACAAATAAAATGACGAGCAGTAGCAGGTGAATTCCCGCCGTCACCATGAAGCATTTTTTTTGCAGCCGGTTCATTTTGTCGGTTCGGTTCGCAGCGAATAGCGCGTGATGCCGCTGCGCTGGCAGCCGTCAATCACGGCGGCAACGTTTTTGTAAGGACCGTCCTGATCCGCGCGAATATAAACGATCAAATCGGGATTTGCCCGAAAATCCTGCGCCAGTTGCGCGAGCAATTGGTTGAAGGACATCCGTTGTCTATCGAGTGCATAAACACCCGTGTTGCTCACTTCGACGGTGCGAATGTCGCGTTTGTTCACGAATTTATCCGGCTGGCCGCCGCGCGGAAGTTTGAGATTGATGCTTTGCTCCAGCAACGGCGTTGTGATGACGAAAATGATGAGCAGCACGAACGCGAGGTCGAGCAGCGGCGTGATGTTGATTTCGCTCAATGTCACGAGATAACTGCGTTGGGAAAATCGTCTCATGTTCAAAACAATTTAATCGTCCGCCAGAAATTCCGCCTCCATTTTGGAAACGAGTTCCTGCGCGAAATTGTCGAGTCCAACCGTGAACACGCGCAAGTTGTGTACCAGCCAATTGTAGCCGAACATCGAGGGAATCGCCACCAGCAGTCCACCTACCGTCGTGATGAGCGCCGCCGCGACGCCCGGCGCCATCGCCGCCATCGTCGCGCTGCCTTGTTGCGCCACACCGGCGAACGTACTCATCACCCCCCAAACCGTACCAAGCAATCCGATGAATGGCGCACCGCTCACCGCGATGGCCAGCAAAATCAAACCTGACTCCAATTTCAACGATTCCTGTGCAACGACATTTTCAATGGCGCGTTTGACGTGCTCAATGTTTTTGAGCGAAATACTTTGTCTGCGCCGTTCGCCACCCGGCCCGCGCAACCGCGCGTCGAGCTGCCCGCAGCCGGTTTGATAAACCGCGTAAAGCGGGCAGCCTTCGACCTGTAACTTGCGGTCGAAAATATCGAGCACTTTTTTTTGCGCGCGGAATTCCTCGTTGAAATAATGATTCAACCGGCGCGCCCGCCGCATTTGAATCACTTTCGAAACCATGACTGACCACGCGAGAATGGAAAAAACGATGAGACAGGCGATGATCGCCTTGGCTTCCGGCGTCGCCTGTGTCCAAACATAGATGAGTTCCGCCTGATTAGAAGCGGTTCCCACAGCGGCAAATAGACAGAGTCCATCCATAAATTACGACGGTGACTTGGCCGTGAGGAACCGAGGCGGCCAGGCGGCAGGCGGTGCGAACAATTTCCTGCCGCACAAATTATTATTCGCCGCGCAAAAAATGCCAAGCCTTTTTACGCGAAAAACAAACTTTGTCCGCGCCGGAAAAATTGCTACAGAGTAACGCGATGTCCCGTCCGCGTTTAGTGGCTCTGCTGCTCGCGCTCGTCACGCTGGTGGTTTATCTGCCGGTGGGAACTCACGGCTTCTTGAATTACGACGACACCGTTTACGTCACCGAAAACAGCTTCGTCAAAAACGGCCTGACGTGGCCGGACATCAAATGGGCATTCACCACCTTTTACGCGAGCAACTGGCATCCGTTCACCTGGCTCTCGCACATGGCTGACTGCCAGTTGTTCGGCCTCAACGCCGGGGCACACCACTTTGTTAACGTGCTGTTCCACGCCGCGAACGCCGTTTTGCTTTTCGCACTGCTGCTGCGGTTGACGAACTTGCTTTGGCCGTGCGCCTTCATCGCCGCGCTGTTCGCATGGCATCCGCTGCACGTCGAATCCGTCGCGTGGATCTCGGAACGCAAGGACGTTTTGAGCACGTTCTTCGCGCTGCTGGCGCTTTTAAGTTACACGCGTTACGCGCAGAAGCAATCGAAAGTCGAGGGTCAAGCGTTGCGGGCAGAAATGGCAACTCCAGCTCTCAACCTTAGAGGCTCGACCTTCGACTATTTTCTGGCGCTAATTTTCTTCGCGCTCGGCCTCATGTCCAAACCGATGTTCGTCACGCTGCCATTTGTAATGGTGCTCCTGGATTTTTGGCCGCTGCAAAGATTTTCAAATTTCAAATTTCAAATGGTGACAGTCACGCGCTTGACGCTGGAAAAATGGCCGTTCTTCCTGCTCACGGCCATTTCGTGCGTCGTGACTTTTCTGGCGCAACGCGGCGGCGGCGCGGTCGCGTCGCTCAAAAATGTTTCGCTGCACTATCGCCTGGAAAATGCGCCGCTCGCGGTCGCGCGCTACCTGCTGAAAATGATCTGGCCGACGGATCTCGCAGTCATTTATCCGATGCCTGACAGAATTCCGCCGCTCGCGATCGTTGTTTCCGTTCTTGTTTTGATTTTCATTTCAGCCGCCGCCTGGCTCGCGCGCAAACGCAGCCCACATCTGTTTGTCGGCTGGCTATGGTTTCTGGGCACGCTCGTGCCGGTCATCGGCCTCGTGCAGGTCGGCGGGGCGGCACTGGCCGACCGATATAATTATTTTCCGGCCATCGGAATTTTCCTGGCCATCACTTTCTGTGCGTGTGATCTGCTGAATCGTTTTCAATTTCCCAAAGGCATTTTCTCTGCGGCATCCGTTTTGATTCTCAGCATGTGCCTGTTTTTGACGGAAAAACAATTGGGTTACTGGCAAGACAGCGAGTCGCTTTTCCGCCACGCGATTGCGGTGACAAAGGACAATGACATCGCGCTTGTGGATCTCGGCGTCGCGCTTGAACAACAGGGGAAATTGAATGATGCACTGGTCGAATATCGTGCCGCCGCAAAGCTCACGCCGGGGCGTTATCAAATTCACAACAACCTCGGCAATCTGCTCGACAACCTCGGCCAGCCGGACGCCGCGTTGGCCGAATATCGCACCGCCATCCGGCTGAATCCCAGGGTGCCGGTTCTCCACGACAGCCTCGGCGTCGTGCTCATCGAATTGGGACGCTTCAACGAGGCCATGGCTGAATTCTCCAATGCCGCGCAACTTGATCCGGCCTCCCCGTGGCCGCATTTTGAAATGGCCAAGGCGCTGCTCAAGCAAGGCCGCGACACCGAGGCGATTATCCAGTTCCACGACGCGCTGCGCTGCGATCTCGATAATTTTCAAATCCTCGCCTACACCGCCCACGTTCTGGCCGCCGATGAAAACTCTGAAATCCGCGACGGAAAAACCGCACTCGTCCTTGCCGCCAAGGCCAACGCCCTCACCGGCGGCACGCAACCCCAGGTACTCGACGCGCTCGGCATGGCCTATGCCGAGGTCGGCGATTTCACCAACGCAACCGAAGTGATGCAAAGGGCGATTGAACTGGCAACTGCCGCGCAAATGAAAAAGCTCGAACCTCTGCAACAACGGCTTGAGCTTTACAAAAATCACCGGCCGTGGCGTGAATCGTTTTTGGCCACCAACGCGCTGCCGGAGGTTCTTCCGAATAATTGAATCAAGTTTGCGCCAGCGCGCGAAGCGTTTGCCGCACGCGGAAATTTTTCAGGACGTGAATCGCCTCAAAATCTTTGCCGAGCCACGGCAGCGAAAAGATTTTTGCGTTTGAAAATTCCGCGAGCAGCTTCGAGTTGATTTTTGTCGAAAGATGGGATTTTGGCAGTGACACCAAAACAACCCGTGTTCTCGCCCGTAAATTTTTCGGCAACGCTTCGAGCGTGAGCAAAACCTGATTCACCGCGCCGAGACGGTTCGGACAAACGACAACCGGTGTCGCGCGCAAGGCGGTGATCAAATTGCGTGAATTAAAATTCTCGCCAAGCGGACTCAACAAGCCGCCCGCGCCTTCAATCAGCAAGGTGTCAAAGCGTTTTTGCATCGCGCGGACATGCGCGAGAACTTGCGAAAGTTTCACGCGTTCATTTTCCCGGCGCGCGGCGAGCAACGGCGCAACCGGCGCGCGAAAATACCATGAATTGATTTCGTCGAACGTGAGCGTGCCGCTCATGGCGGCATGAAGCGCGCGAGCGTCGCCGCGACTGCCAGAGCAAATGGGTTTGAGCGCCGCCACGTTGACGCCGCATTCACACAGAAATTGCGTCAGCAGCGCGGTCAAAACCGTTTTGCCGACGCCGGTGTCCGTGCCGGTGATAAAGAACGTCACTCGCTTCATTCACGACATCAAAGCGGAAACTTCTTTTGCAAGCCATCAAAACCGTTGACGGAATTGACGCGGTTCACTTATTCTGCGCGGCTCGTTTAACTGAAATTTTATTGTGAATATCACCGTTGAAAATCTGGCGCCGTGCAAAAAATTGCTGCGTGTGGAATTGGACGGGAAGGCCGTGGACGACGCCTTCGACACCATGACGAAAAATTATCAAAAGCAGGCCGCGCTGCCCGGCTTTCGCCCCGGCAAGGCGCCACGCGACCTCGTACTCAAAAAATTCGAGGCGGACATCAAGGATGAGGTCAAACGCAAGCTCATCGGCGATTCGTATCGCAAGGCGCTCGAAGAAAAAAAACTCAACGTCATTGGCTATCCTGACATTGAGGAAATTCAATTCGGTCGCGGGCAAAATCTGCAGTTCGCGGCGACAATTGAGACCGCGCCGGAATTTCAATTACCCGAATACAAGGGTCTGCCGGTCAAACGCGAAGCCAAATCGGTCACGGACGGAGACGTGGAACGCGCGTTGAAAATGCTCGCGCAGCAGCACATAAAATTTGAAACCGTCGCGCGTGAATTGAAAATGGGCGACGTCGCAGTCGTAAATTACACCGGCACTTGCGACGGCAAGCCGATTACAGAAGCCGCGCCGACGGCGAAGGGTTTGACCGAGCAGAAAAAGTTCTGGGTGGACATCGCGCCGAACACGTTCATCGCCGGTTTCGCCGAGCAACTCACCGGCGCGAAAGCGGGGGACAAACGCACGGTCAACGTGGATTTTCCCGCCGATTTCGTGACGAAGGAACTCGCGGGCAAAAAGGGCGTGTTTGACGTTGAAGTCGTCGAGGTGAAGGAAAAAACCATTCCGCCGGTTGACGATGAACTGGCCAAAAAATACGATGCGGAAAATCTGGCAAAGCTTCGTGAAGGCGTCCGCCGCGATTTGGAGAACGAGTTGAAATCTTCACAGGCCAAGGTGGTTCGAGGGCAAATCATTGACGCGTTGCTCGGCGGCGCGAATTTTGATCTGCCGGAATCAGCGGTCGCGCACGAGACGCGTAATGTGGTCTATAACATCGTGCAGGAAAATTCCAAACGCGGCGTGTCACGCGACTTGATCGAGAAGCAGAAGGAGGAAATTTACGCGGCGGCCACGCGCAACGCCAAGGAACGGGTGAAGCTGGCATTTCTGGTCCAGAGCATCGCCGAAAAAGAGGGCATAAAAGTTTCGCAGGAGGAAGTTTTGCGGCGCGTGCAGTCGCTGTCGGCGGCATATCAGATTCCGCCCGACCAATTCATCAAAGATTTGCAGAAACGCAACGGCGTGAACGAACTTTACGACCAGATCGCACATGAAAAAGTTCTCGAATTTCTCGAAATCAACGCAAAAATCGAGACTGTGTCGGCCGCCGCGGTGAAGCCGGGTTGAGTTGCAATTTTTATCGCCATACGGGGTTTGTTTCGGGGCGTGGGCGTTAATTAACCAATTGGTTACCTTGCCGGGTTTGGGAGCGGCTTGCATTTGACGAATCACGGCGGAAGCCGCAACATCGGGCATCATGAAAAGTTTTGGCGTTGTTTTGATTTCTCTTCTGACGATTTTTGCCGCCACCGCGCAAACCAGCACAAACATGGCAACGCGCGAAATGTCATTGTCCGACTGTATTCAGGCGGCACTGGCGCATAACTTCGACGTTCAGATCGAGCGCTACGACCCGCAGATTTCACTCTACAATTTAAGTGCGGCCTACGGCGGTTACGATCCGACGTTAAACATTTCCGGCCAGCACGATTTCAATGTGCAGCCCAGCGGAGCGTTAACCTCAGATAACATTTCCATACCAGCGACTACGTCCAAGGCGGATACTTTCAGTTCTGGCATCAGCGGCTCGCTGCCGGAAGGATTGCAATACGATTTTAGCGGCAATGTCTCGGACACAATGTTCCCAAGTTTGACAAATTCTCCACAAACATCCAGCGGCTCGATTGGTGTCAGTCTCACGCAACCGTTGCTAAAAAATTTCTGGATTGATACCACGCGGCTGACGATCCGCGTCGCCAAAAACCGCTTGCAATATTCCGAGCAAGGTTTGCGACTGCAAATCATCACCTCGGTCACCGCGGTGGCGAACGCTTATTACGAACTGATTTACGCGCAGGACAATGTGAAGGTGCAGCAAGACGCGCTCGAACTGGCGCAAACTCAGTTGGATCAGGACAAACAGCGTGTGGAAATCGGCACGCTGGCGCAATTGAGCGTGCAGTCGGACGAATCGCAGCTTGCGCAGAGCAAGGCGAGTTTGATCGCGGCGCAAAGCACGCTCGAAACCGACCAGAACACGTTGAAAAACCTGGTCACCGATGATTATTCAAAATGGCATGACACGGATATTCAACCTTCTGAAACCCTCACCGCGCCGATGCAATTGTTCGATTTGCAGGATAGCTGGAACAAAGGCATGACCGAGCGGCCCGATCTGTTGCAGGCGCGCCTGAATGTGGAGCAGCAGGGCATTCAGTTGAAATTTTATCGCAACCAGCTTTTTCCCGAACTCGATTTGATTGGCACTTACGGTTACAACGGCGCGGGGCAGGAATATAGCGGCACGTTCAATCAAATCAACCAGGGCAATGCACCTTTTTACAGTTACGGCGCACAATTTTCTGTTCCGTTGAGCAACATCGGACCGCGCAACCAATACAAATCCACCAAGGCGACCTTGCAACAAATCGTGTTGCAATTAAAACAGCTTGAACAAAACGTCATGGTGCAGATTGACAACGCGGTGAAACAGGCACAATCCGATTATCAAAGCGTGGATGCGACGCGGCAGGCGCGTATTTATGCCGAGGCCGCGCTCGACGCGGAACAGAAGACCTACGCCGTTGGCAAGGCCACCACCTTTGAAGTGCTCCAATATCAAAGCAGCCTGACCACCGCGCGCGGCCAGGAAATTCGTGCGCTCGCCAACTACGAGGAAGATCTGGCCAATCTCGCCGCACAGGAAGGCAGCACGCTCGAACGCAACGGCGTCAACCTTGAGGCAAAATAGCGCGTCACCAAAAATGCCATGCGTGTTTCCAGACAATCCACACGCCGAGCAGAAAATTTGTGATCGCGTGCGCCGTCATCGCATCGCCCAGCCGGTTTTTGCGAAACACCAACCATTGATAAGCCATGCCGCATAAAATTCCCGCCAGCCATTCGCTGTGTGAAAAACCAAAAATGGCTGCCGTCGCCAAAAACGGCCACGGCAAAAAACGGTTGAGCGGCTCGGATAGAAAATCTTGCCGCGCAAGATAGCGATATAAAAACGAACGGTAAAAAACTTCCTCCAACGGCGGGACAAAAAACGTCGAACCGAGAATTCGCGTCACAATCATCAGCCACGCGAGCGTTGAGCCGTTGCCGAATTGCTCATTCGGATTCCACGGCGCGCCGAATTTGCCGAGGTGCCGGTAAAACGGATCGAGTCCGACCCAAATCGCAAAGACAGCAACGCCAACGAGAATTGCCTCCCAACCAAACGCCCAGCGCATTTCGGCAACTAACGGGCGCATTTCCCAAATCAGCCACACAGCGACGATTGTTTTTACGAAATAAAACCAGTAGGCCGAGGCGGCGCCGAATTTTCCCTGGCAAACAGTGAGCGCGAGAAAAATCAAGAAGGGCGCGACGCGGGCGACAACCGGCGAAGCAGCAAAATATTTCCCTGAAAGGCGCACGCGAAAAATACGGGATGAGTTTTATTTGCCGGGGTTCAGGATTTTTTCCGGGACAGTTGCGAACGGCGGTGGCGTGCGTCTCGCAAACGCCATTCCGATGAAAAAACAGGCAGCGGCGAGAAATAAAATCACGAGCAACGGCAGAAACCAACCCGTGCCGCCACGTGGTTTGACTTCAACCGGCGGCAGCGGCGGCGCGACCGGCGGCGAAGTTTCTTGTTGCGCGGCCTGGGCGCGTTTGAGCGCATCGTTGATGAGGCTCACGTGTGGATGTCTCCCTCCAGTTCGCGGGTGGCGCGGCCGATCATTTTGCTCGTGATGCGTTTGGATTTCCCGACAAACCCGGCCAGCAACGCCTTGTCGCAGACGGCATTGACGAGGCGCGGGATGCCGCCGCTGTAAAAATAAATCCGCCAGAGCGCGGGGCGCGTGAAAGTCGGCGCGCCGTTCGCACCGGCAAGTTCGAGGCGATGCCGGATGTATTGGCCGACTTCAAAGCGCGTGAGCGACGCGAGGTGGTAGCGCACCGTGATGCGCTGGCGCAATTGGCGCAGGCGCGGGCCATTGAGGCGATCGCGCAATTCCGGCTGCCCCATCAAAACGATTTGCAACAACTTGCGGTTGTCGGTCTCAATGTTCGAGAGCAGTCGGACCTGTTCGAGCAATTCCTCGGTCAGATTTTGCGCTTCGTCAATGATCAGCACGGTTTCGAGGCCGCGTTCAGTCTGGCTCAATAAGAATTCGTTGAAGACCGCGATGGTTTCCAGGCGGTCAAAGCCGTTGACCGGAAGACGGAATTCCGTCGCAATGGCCTTTATCAATTCATCCGCGTTCAGCGCGGGATTGAGGATGAGCGCGGTGGAGAAGCGCGGGTCAAGTTGTTCGAGCAATGCGCGGCAAAGTGTCGTCTTGCCCGCGCCGATCTCGCCGGTGAGTTGCACAAAGCCCTTGCGCTCGCGAATGCCGTAAAGCAAATGATTCAACGCCTCGCGATGTTTCGCGCTGTGAAACAGAAAGCGCGGATCGGGCGTGATGTCGAACGGCGGACGCTGCAACCCGTAATATTCCAAATACACACGCGGCTTTTAGCAAAAACGCGCGCGCGCGGCAAAGAAAAGCTTTCCAGCCAAAGCGCTAACCCGCCAAAATTTTCCGCGCCGCTTCAATCAGCGCCTCCACTTCCACCTGCGTGCCAATGGTGATGCGCAGATACTTTTTTACTTCGGGAAAATTGAACCAGCGCACTAGAATTTTTTGTTCACGCAACTTTTCCAGCCATAACTTCGCTGGAAAACACGGTGGAATGGCTAGAATGAAATTCGTCCGGCTCGGAAAAACGCGGAAGCCCATTTTCGTCAACTCACGGCTCAACCATTCGCGCGTCATAATAATTTTTTTGAAATTTGCACGGTAGTATTTTAAATCATTTAACGTTGCTTCGGCTGCAACCTGACCGAGGCCGTTCACGTTGTAACTGTCGCGGATTTTGTGCAACGCCGCGATGAGGTCGGGATGCCCGACGAAATATCCGATGCGTTGAAAGCAAAGCGAATATGCCTTGGAAAAAGTTCGCGCGACGAGAACGTGCGAAAACTTCAGCGCCAGTTTCAGCGCGTTTTCATTGGCTAAATCCACATAAGCCTCATCAAGAACGACGACGCTTTTCTGCACGCGGCAAAGTTTTTCCAACTCCGATGTTTTATACCCGCGTCCGCTCGGCGCGTTTGGCGTGGTGACAAAAGTCAGCGCCGCGCGAAAGTCCCAAACCTTACCACGCTTCAATTCCGCGACGGTCGGTAAACTGAAATCCGGCTTAAGCGGCACGGGATTTTTTCGTGCACCATGAATGTCCGCCAGCACCGGATAAAGCGAATAGCTCGGCGTGAAATACTGAACAATATTGATGGGGCCATCGCGCTGCGATGACCTTGGTGGCAGCCTGCAAGGACCGCAGCGCGCCGTCCATACCGGCTCCACAAACGCCCGCGTGGCCAGCGCCAGCAATTCATCCGACCCGTTGCCGACGATAAGGTTGTCTGCGTGGCAGCCATGCAACTTCGCCAGTTTTTCGCGTAACGCCTGCGCCGTCGGACTCGGATACAGCCGCAGCCGCGTATCCGTCGCTTTTTTCACCGCTGCCAGAACTTTCGGCGAGGGCGGATACGGATTCTCGTTCGTGTTGAGTTTGATCAGTCCCTTGATTTTCGGCTGCTCGCCATAGACGTAAGGGTGCAAATCGCGCACAAGCGGACGGATTAAATTTTTCAAACTCGTTTTGCTCATTCTAAATTTCAAAGTGAATTCTCAACTGCAAAAAAAAACTAAATCATTCATTCTGCCGACTTGCCTGACAATTTCTTAATCTCCTTCGCTAGCCGTTCAGCCTGATTTTCCAACTCCGCATTTTCAATTTCAAGCTGCTTCGCCCGTTCCGTCGCCAGTTCGTCCAAAATGCCCGGCTTCTGCTCCGCCAACTGGCAAAGTTCGTAATCGGGACTTTCGCGCAACTGCTTTAGCGATTCCGTGACGGCGGCAATTTCCTTTTGCAACGTTTCGTGCAACCGGCACAATTGAGCCAGTTCTTCCGTGTCGCCGAAATCAAGACTCGCCCAGCCTTGACGCAGTATGAAACCTTGCGGGTCTTCTGCAATCTCCCGCAACGTCTCAATGTCGCCGCTGTCTTTTGCCCGATTGATCGCGGCAGTCAGTTTATTATATGTTTCCAGTTTGTCCGGCTCGTTGGCGAAACGGTCGGGATGATACAGTTTCACCAGCTTTTTCCAGAGCTGCATCAACTCGGCTTCCTGCTCGGTGGTCAAATTCTGTTTTTTGTCCGCCGCTGCCGACAATTCTTCGTAATCTCTGTCCGATTGCGTGTTGGCCTGCTCAAAATTTTTCTCGGCCTGTTTTGCTTCCTTTTCGTCGCCGCGCATGAGCGCGTCCAAAAACTTTCGCCGGTAATCCACCGTGAGACGTAGCCTATCGCGTTTATGATAATGTTCGCGCAAAAGCCGGAACAACGCCGCCTGCACCACGTCCACGCGCGATTTCTCTTTGGTGTATTCAACTTCCAATTCCGCCAACTGCGAGCGCGCCCCGGCCACAAGCTGACGCAATTGCTCCAACTCTGGGTTTGTGTAGATGACAGGTTTGGTTGACACGATTGATTTTTAGAAATCAGCACTGTTCTTCTCACGTTCAACTTTGTCCTTTATTACTTGGATTGCCATTTCGCAGGCCTCATTCCTTGCTCTTTCGTCATCAAGGTATTTCAGTTTTAATGGTAGTGCCCAGTCGGGCAACGTGTCGAATCGGCTAAGTTTTGCGATTGCCTCCTTATCCTCCGGGTCAATCTCCTGCCAGTCGTTGACAAGTCGCGTAAGAGCATACCGGAGGGTCGGAATAATCTTTTCGTATTTTTCTAAAAGGGCTTGATTCGTGGTGTCCTCCCGTTTGCTTTCGTAGTCATTCAAGACCGAGGCAATTGCATAATGAATGGTCTTCTTAGGGTATGGCAGCAAGCTACAGTCACCAATTAGAGGCGAGTGAGAGGCGAGGAAATCAGTGAATTCACCCACTATGTTCTCGTAATCCAACGGAATAATTTTGAGCGGGTGCGTTTGAGGCGGTTGGTCTGGAATTTTTTCTGTGTTACTGCTAGATTTTTTCTGCGCTGCTGTTATTTCGCTTTCGAGCGTGCGACGCTGCATCGCCTTGCTGACGGCGGCGCGAATGGTCGTTGCATCAAATGGCTTGTTGATGAAATCACATGCCCCCAGCCGCAAGGCCATGCGGCGGGTGTCGGTTGTGTCCATCCCCGTCATCATTATCACCTCGATGTCTGGCCTTCTGTATTTGAGCGGCTTCAACAACTCGATGCCTGACATTCCGGGCATATGGATATTCGTCACGACCACATCAATGTCATTTTCCTGCGCGAGCTTGATGGCCGTCACCCCGTCCTCGGCCATGAATAAATCGTATTCGTCCTCGAAAATCACGCGCATGGACTCGCGGACGCCTTCCTCGTCGTCCACGACCAGCAGCGTGCCGCGCCGTTTGAATGAACGCGACTCGATTGACATGGTTTCATCCCGCATCGCAGCATCGCGCGTGATTTTGATTTTCAAAGCTGTTTCAATAGCCGCATGGAACTGTTTAACAGTGATAGGTTTGGACAGAAATGAGACGTTGAGACCCGATCCCCATCCGCGCAGGGTATCAACATCAAACATATGTGATGCAGATATAACCAAGATAGGATATTTAATTTTTCTTGCGGCCAGTCGCGTCAACATTTCTGTGCATGAAATTCCAGCGTGCCGAATATCTGTTATGAAAAGATCGGGGTCAGTGCGTGACAATTCCTGCCAAGCGTCAAGAGAGTCTCCAAATTCCAGTATTTCTGCCCCATTTGGCCAGCAGGATTTGAGCATTGCTACGCATCCTTGTCTCGCACCTTCTTCATCATCCAGAACAACGATTCGCAGTTTTTTCCGCTTCTTATTTTTTGTCAGCGCGAGAGTGTCCGCAACCATGCCGGACAAAATACGCTTCGCGCCGGGCGCGGCTTTTTCAACCGCACTGGCCGGCTTTCGCACCAGCGGAAACTTGTTGCGGTTTTCGCCGTTGTTCAAGGGGTGTCCGTTGTTCATGGCAGTTAATCAGTTCAAGGGTTACATTCATTTTTTGAGACGCTCACGATTGAAACAAACAGCATCCGGCAAGCCAAGAATTAGCGGTTTGCGGCATCAAGTGGAATTTGAGAAGAAAATTCAGTTTCTTGACGTTTCACAGCGTTGCATTATGGTATTGAAGGTGATACTGATTCGATACTGAAATGCCGCGCAAGGTTCGACAATTGATTGCCGAGTTGGAGCGGGCGGGGTTTGTGAACCGGGGCGGCAAGGGCAGTCATCGGAATTTTATTCATCCGACAGGCGCGCGTGTCACGTTGAGCGGCAATCCCGGTCACGACGCGCAACCCTATCAGGAACGGCAAGTGCGGCAGAGAATTGAGGAATCGCAGAAATGAAAAAGAGCGAAATAAAGGCGAAAGCTGCTCACTACACGAAAATTGTGGAATGGAGCGACAAAGACGGCTGTTTTGTGGGCAGCGCGCCGCCGCTCATTGGCGAATGCTGTCACGGCAAGGACGAGGCAAAGGTTTATGCCGAACTTTGTCAGATCGTGGAGGAATGGATTGAAATTCTGGAAACGGATGGACACCCGCTGCCCGCACCGTTGGGCAAAGTGAGTGATTTCAGCGGCAAATTTATATTGCGCGTTGAACCGGCGTTGCATCGGCGGCTGGCGGCCAAAGCCCTTGCCGCCGGAGAAAGCCTTAACAGCTATTGCGCGAAAACACTGGTGAAGGCGTGAAGGCGTTCAATCCGAATTTTCAGAAAGTTTAGAAAGGCATGCTCCATCTTAATTGAGTGCTGCCTTTCGCTTTCTATCAGTACGTCAAACCTAGGAAGGGCGTCGAAAGGGTCATTCAAGTCTTTGAGCGTGGAAAACCAAAGTTTCTTCGCGGAGAAAAAATCCGATGCGTCTGGCGGAAAGTAGCGGAAAAGACGGTCTGGTCGAATTTGAGAATTCATGTTCTGTTTTTTGAATCATTGCTTTCGCACTTTTCCCATGCGCGCCCAAGCCTTCAAGTTCTCCTTTGATTTAGCAATTGCCGCACCTGCTGGCACGACTGCCGAAGTTTCGGGGTTAATAAACGGCGCAGTCGTCCATGTGAGATTGTTGATGCGCCAATCCATGTTTTTGATTTTTTTGGAGGTGTTTGGCTCATTTCACTCTTTGCATTTCGTGTTAATAATTTATTTACTTATCTCCACGCTTTTCCCATGCGCGCCCAAGCCTTCAAGTTCCGCAATTTTTTTCACTGTCTTCAGCGCTTTCTTGAGCGAGGCGCGATTGTATTCCACCACGCTCGTGCGGCGTTGGAATTGATCCACGGTCAATCCGGCAAATGACGCGCCCGCGCCGCCGGTCGGCAGCACGTGGCTCGGTCCGGCCACGTAATCACCCAGCGCCGTCGGCGACCACGCGCCGAGAAAAATTGCGCCTGCCGTCAAGATACCCCCGGAAACTTTGCGCGGGTTGCGTGTCATCACTTCGCAATGCTCCGGCGCAAGCTGATTCGTCAGCGCAATCGCGTCTTCGAGCGATTTGACTTGAATCAGCCAGCCGTTGTTTTGCAACGCGCGCCGGATGAATTCGCGTCGCGCGAGTTTGGGCAACTGCTTCGCGATTTCGCTTTCGACCGCCTTCAAAATTTTCGCCGAGGTTGTCACCAGCCAGATGCGTTCGTAGCCGGAGCCGTGTTCGGCCTGCGCGAGCAAATCGGCGGCGGCAAATTTCGGATTCGCCGTGTCGTCCGCGAGCACCAGCACTTCGCTGGGGCCGGGCAGCAGATCAATCGCGACGCGGCCGACGAGCAATCGTTTGGCGGTGACAACGTAGGCGTTGCCCGGTCCGAAAACTTTTTGCACGCGGCGGATCGTGTTCGTGCCGTAAGCCAGCGCGGCAATCGCCTGCGCGCCGCCGACGCGGTAAATCTCCGTCGCGCCCGCCGTCCGCGCGGCAAACAGGAGCGCGGAATTGATGCCGCCATCCCTGCCGCACGGCGTGCAGACGACGATTTCCTTGCAGCCCGCGACACGCGCGAGCGTAAGGGTCATCAGCGCGGTTGAAACCAGCGGCGCGGTGCCACCGGGAATGTAAACGCCGACGCGCTGGAACGGATCAAATTTTTCGCCAACTGACGCGCCGTGCGAATTTTTCATCCGCCAGCTTTTGCGCAGCGATTTTTTAGCAAACATGGCGACGTTCTTTTCCGCTTCAGTGACCGCCGCGCGAAGTGACTCATCCGCCTTGAGCGACGCGGCCATGAGTTCCACTTGCGTCACGGCGAGTTGATCGGCGGAAAGTTTTGCGCCGTCGAAGCGTTCCGTAAATTCCACCAGCGCGTCGTCGCCACGCACATAAACCTCGTGCAGGATGGCGCGCGTGCGTTGTTCGATTTCCGAATCAAACAAGCTTGACGATGCAGTGACTTCGCGAAGCTTTTGGAGAAAATTCGCGTCGCTGTGACGGATGACTTTCATGCCGGCAGGCTAGGGCAAGTGTGGAGCAAAGTCAAAACGGCGGCTTGTCGCGGTATGCGGCTTCGGCTTAAATCATTTCGATGCGCAATCCAATCATAGTCGCGCTGGATGTGCCGACGGCTGACGACGCGTTGAAATTCGTGGAGCAGCTTGCTCCGGTTTCCGGCGGTTTCAAGGTCGGCAGCGAACTTTTCACCAGCGCCGGGCCGGAAATTGTGCGACGCATTCGTGCATTGGGCGCGCTGGTTTTTCTCGATTTGAAATTTCACGACATCCCCAACACGGTCGCCAAAGCCGTCGCCGCTGCGGTGCAACTCGACGTGCAAATGCTTACCGTCCACGCCAGCGGTGGCTCGGAAATGCTCAAAGCCGCCGAGGAAGCCGCACAGGAAACCGCGTGGCGGTTCGGACGCACGCCGCCGCTGGTCCTGGGCGTAACGGTGTTGACAAGTCTTGATGCCGGCGCGCTGCGCGAAGTGGGACTGGATGTGAACATGGATTATCAGGTCCGCCGCCTGGCCAACGTGGCGACCAAAGCCGGATTGCGCGGGCTGGTCTGTTCGCCGCTGGAAGTTGTCAAGCTCCGGCAAGTGCTTCCGCCCAGCACACAATTGGTCACGCCCGGCGTCCGCACCGGCGCGGAAAAAGCCGACGACCAAAAACGCACGCTGACGCCGCGTGAAGCCATCGCCGCGGGCGCAAACTGGCTCGTGATTGGCCGACCGATTTACGCGGCGGAAAATCCGCGGGACGCAGCGGAGAAAATTCTGGAATCACTTCATTAGCCACAGATGGACACAGACTCCATTGAATATCGAGATTACCCGACGAACTTCTTAGCTGCGATACTCGCATTATGCCCCCCAAAACCGAAGGAGTTGTTGATGATGGCGTTGACTTTCATTTCGCGTGCGGTGTTGGGCACGTAATCCAAATCGCATTCGGGGTCGGGCGTTTGATAATTGATGGTCGGCGGCGCGATGCCGTGCTTGATGGCCAGCGCGCAGACGCTCATCTCGACCGCGCCCGCCGCGCCGAGCATGTGACCGGTCGCGCCTTTGGTGGAACTGACGGCGATTTTTTTCGCGTGTTCACCGAAAACGGTCTTGATGGCCTGCGTTTCACAGGCATCGCCTTGTGGCGTGGAAGTGCCGTGGGCGTTGATGTAACTCACGTCTTCAATTTTCAGTCCACCGGTCTTCAAAGCCATTTTCATGCAGCGCGCCGCGCCTTCGCCGTCGGGCGACGGAGTGGTGAGATGATAAGCGTCGGCGGTGTTGCCGTAACCAACGACTTCGCAATAAATTTCTGCGCCGCGCTTTTTGGCGTGTTCCAATTCCTCCAGCACAACGACGCCCGCGCCTTCGCCCATGACAAAGCCATCGCGTTCCTTGTCGAACGGACGGGAAGCGTGCTTGGGGTCATCATTACGTGTGCTCATGGCGCGCATTGCGCAAAACCCGCCGATGCCGATGGGTGTGATGGCCGCTTCCGCGCCGCCAGCGAACATCACCGGCGCGTCCCCCATTTTGATGGCGCGCCAGGCTTCGCCGATGGCGTGGTTCGCCGTCGCGCACGCAGAGCAGGTGGCAAAATTCGGCCCGCGCAGATGGTAAAACATCGAGAACAGACCGGAGGCCATGTTGCTGATGAGCATCGGAATCATGAACGGCGAAAGCCGGCCCGGTCCGCGCTCCATCAGAATCTTGTGCTGCTCGGCGGTCGTTTCCAGCCCGCCGATGCCGGAACCGATGATGACACCGATTTCGTCACAATTTTCCTTTTCCAGGTCGAGGCCGGAATCCTTGAGCGCCTGCCATCCGGCGTAAACACCGCACTGCGAATAGCGATCCGTGCGCCGGACTTCTTTGGGCGAAGGAAATGCCGGTGTCGGATCAAAGTTTTTCACTTCCCCGGCGATTTGCGTGTCCAACGCCGACGGCTCAAACGAACTGATCCGGTCGATGCCGCATTGCCCGGAAATCAATTTGTTCCAAAAAACGTCCAATTGCTGTCCGAGTGGCGTCACCACACCAAGACCGGTGATGACGACACGACGTTCTGTTGAATTACTGGCCATAAATTAAAAGGGGCAGTTTAAGCTGATTCAGCCAAACTGCCCGAAGCGCGGAAAGTCGCAACTATTTTTGATGTTCTTCGATGTACTTGCCCACATCGCCGACGGTTAAAAGCTTTTCAGCCTGTTCGTCCGGCACTTCGATGCCAAACTCCTCCTCCAGCGCCATAATCAACTCGACCGTGTCGAGCGAATCCGCGCCGAGGTCTTCGATGAACTTCGCCTCCGGCGTCACCTGATCCGGTTTCACGCCCAGTTGTTCGACGATGATGTCCTTTACCCGTTGGTCAATAGGTTTGTCAGCCATAATTGTTCCGTCTTCTATGCCATGAATTAAAAAATCGTCAAGTTTCAATTTTGAAACGCAAAATCAAGGTGGCGCGCCATTCAAGGCACATTCACATCACCATGCCGCCATCCACCGTCAAAACCTGTCCCGTAACGTAACGCGCCGATGAACTTGCCAGAAACAATGCGGCAGCAGCGACGTCGTCTGCTGAACCGAATTTACCCAATGGAATCTGCTTCAAAATGTTCGCCTTCAATTCCCCGTTCAATTTCGACGTCATGTCAGTTTCGATGAAGCCCGGTGCAATCGCATTCACCGTGACACCGCGCCCCGCCAGCTCGCGCGCCACCGATTGTGTGAACCCGATCAAGCCCGCCTTGCTCGCCGCGTAATTGCATTGACCCGCGTTGCCGATCAAACCGATGACGGATGAAATGTTGATGATGCGACCGGCACGTTGCTTTGCAAACGCGCGAAAAAATGCTTTTGTAAAAAGAAACGCGCCCTTCAAATTCGTATTCAACACCGTGTCCCAATCCGCATCGCTCATGCGCATCAACAAACCGTCACGCGTTACACCTGCGTTATTCACCAAAATGTCCACGTTGCCACAATCCGCCAGAATTTTCTCGGCGACGGCGTTGACAGCGGCGGAATCCACCACGTCCGCGGCAAACGCCCAAGCTTTGCGCCCAAGCGCGCGGATTTCCGCCGCGACCTTTTCGGAATTTTCCTGTGTGCGCGAAACGCAGACGACATCCGCGCCTTCAACGGCAAATTTCAACGCGATGGCACGGCCGATCCCGCGGCCCGCGCCCGTGACAACGGCAATTTGATCTATGAGTTGAGACATGATGATTAAGAGTCTTTCCGAGCTTGGCGGAAAGTGCCAAGAAAATTTTGAATTAAATCTCCTGGATAATCCCACAAATTTTCCGCCACCGCCCCTTTCTTTTCAAGACAGTCATAAATTTCTGCCTTTTGAAGGCAATTAAGAATTTCAACCGTTTCTGATGAAGACATGATATACACACTATTTTCAGGAACTTTGATTGTTGGTAGAATCATGCTGTCTAGCTTAACGCCTTCACCACCGTTTCCAAACTCGCCACATCCGCCACGTTTAACATCTGCGCGACTTTATCAATGCGCTTCATAAATCCGCTCAAGGCCGTGCCCGGCCCCAATTCGATGAAACGCGTGAAACCTTGAGCCAACAAATACCGCATCGAATTTTCCCACAAAACCGGCGATGTGACCTGCTCGACCAACCGCGCGCTGATTTTATCCGGGACGCCGTGTGGCTTCGCCGTCACGTTCGCAATTACGGGGACATTGGGCGCGGAAATTTTTATTTTCCAAAGTTCAGCCTGTAACTTCGGCTGCGCACTTACCATGAGCGGCGAGTGATATGCGCCGGCAACCGGCAACGGAATCGCCCGTTTCGCGCCTTTGGCTTTGGCGAGTTCGACGGCCTTGGTAATTTTTTCCGCCTCACCGGAAATGACGAGTTGGCCGGGGCAATTCAGATTCGCCAACACCACGCCCGCTTCGGCACAGACTTCGCGCGTCGGCGTTTCATCCAGACCGATAATCGCCGCCATGCCACCATGCGTCGCATCGCACGCTTCCTGCATGAATTTTCCGCGCTGGCGGACGACGCGTAAACTGTCCTCAAAACTTATTGCGCCCGCCGCCGTGAGCGCCGTGAACTCGCCGAGCGACAAACCGGCAGTCGCGGCAAATTTCAAATCTGGTGCTTGTTCTTTGAGCAATTGAAACGCGACCCAGCTCACGAGAAAAATTCCCGGCTGCGCATTTTCGGTTTTGGTCAGTTCGGCTTCCGGCCCGTTGAAACAAATCGAAGCGAGGTCGTAGCCGAGCGCGACATTGGCGAGGTTGAACCAATTTTTCGCCGACGGAAAATTTTCGGCGAGGTCTTTGCCCATGCCAACGGCCTGCGCGCCCTGTCCGGCAAACAGCAATGCGGTTTTGTTCATAGAGTGCAAAAACTAAACATGAATTTCTCCCGAACGGAAACGAAAATTTCCTTTGCCGCGACACGAACCACGGCAAACATCTGCGTCATGTTTTCACACATCGTTGTTTTCAGGCCCGGCCAATCCAAACGCCACTGACGAGTTGATCACCGGGGTGAATAAATATTTGAAATCGCTGCCCGGCGTCCTGCACTTCAATGTCGGTAAAATGGTGCCGAGCCGTCGCCCAGTGGTGTATCAAACTTATCAGGTCGCGCTCAATCTGGTTTTTCAAACAAACAGGCACAGGACGATTATCAGGTTTATCCCCGGCACATCGAGTTCGTGGAAAGGGGTTCAAGCATGTTTGCAAGAAGGCTGTAATCCACAATTTTGAGTGACCATTGCGCGAGCGCCTGCTTGTTCACTCGCAACCCACCGGTTTAGACTGGCCGCGTGACGGTTCTCGAAGCGATTCAGAAGAGCGCGGATTTTCTCGGGCAAAGGGGCGTCGAATCGCCGCGCCTGCAAACGGAGTTGCTGCTCGCGCATCTGCTGAAAATGCCGCGCATGAAATTGTATCTGAATTTCGAGCGTACGCTCACGCCAGTGGAAACGGACGCGTTGCGCAAACTTGTCAAACGCCGCGGCCTGCGCGAACCGCTCCAACACATCACCGGATCGACTTCGTTTTGCGGATTGGAAATCGCCGTTAACCGTCACGTCCTGATTCCGCGCCCTGAAACCGAAATCCTCGCCGAACTCGGCTGGCAATTTCTCACAACTCTCAACGCTCAACCCTCAACTGCTCTCGACTTCGGCACCGGCAGTGGCTGCATCGCCATCACACTCGCGGCAAAATGTCCGGCGGCAAAAATTGTTGCAACAGATATTTCGGCAGACGCGCTCGTGTTGGCCGCGCAAAGCGCTGCGCGAAATAATGTCACGGAAAAAATCCAATTTTTGCAAAGCGACAATTTTGCCGCATTGCCGGCCGACACGCGCTTTGATCTCATTGTCAGCAATCCGCCTTACATTCCGTCCGCCGAAATCACCACACTCCAACCGGAAGTGCGCGACTTTGATCCGCGCGGCGCATTGGACGGCGGCGCGGATGGCCTGAATTTTTATCGCCTGCTCGCAACGAAGGTAAAATCACTTTTGAAACCGGCCGGGAAAATGATGCTGGAATTCGGCGATGGCCAGGCCGGGACGATTCGGAAAATTTTTGAAAATGAAAAGTGGATTGTCGAAGCGGTGAAGGATGACTACTCTCAACGCGCCAGAATTTTGATTGCGAAAATTTAATTCGCCGCGATTGGGCGGCTAAAAATCATGGAAAGCTTTTTAATCAAAGGCGGAGTGCCATTGCACGGCGAAGTGACCATCAGCGGCAGTAAAAACGCCGCGCTGCCGATCATGGCGGCGACACTGCTGACCGGCGAGCCGTGCGTTATCCGGCGCGTTCCGGACTTGAGCGATACGCGGTTCATGGCGCAGATCCTCGAATCGCTCGGCGCGGCGGTGAAATTCGAGCGCGACACGCTAACTGTGCAAGTGAAAAAAATCCGGGGCTATGCCGATTACGAACTTGTTCGCAAAATGCGCGGCTCGGTCTGCATCATGGGGCCCCTGCTGGGTCGGTTGAAAAAAGCGCGAGTATCGCTGCCCGGCGGCTGCGTCATCGGCGCGCGGCCCATCAATCTGCACTTGAAAGGTTTTGAATCGCTCGGCGCGAAAATTGAAATTGAGGGCGGCTACGTCACGGTAACGGCAAAAAAACTGGCTGGTTCATCCGTATTTCTCGGCGGACGCGCCGGCCCGACGGTGCTCGGCACGGCGAACATAATGATGGCAGCGGCGCTGGCCGACGGTGTGACGGTCATCGAAAGCGCGGCGTGCGAGCCGGAAGTGGTGGACCTGGCGAATTTTCTGAACGCGATGGGCGCAAAAATTTCCGGCGCGGGCAGCCCGACAATTACCATTACCGGCGTTGAAAAGCTGCACGGCGCGGAACATGAAGTCATTCCTGACCGGATTGAAGCGGCGACATTTATGATTGCCGCCGCCGCGACCAACGGTGAAATAACGCTAAAAGGCGCGCGGGCGGATCATTTGCGCGCGGTGATTGACAAGTTGAATGAAGCTGGCGTGAAAGTTGAAAAACTCGGTGGAAGTTTAATTGTCCGTCGCGGGAAAAATTTGAAAGCGGCGGATGTGACGACGCTGCCGTATTCCGGCTTTCCGACAGACGTGCAGGCGCAGATGATGTCGCTGCTCGTGCTCGCACCGGGCATCAGCATCATCACGGAGCGGATTTTTGAGTCGCGCTTCATGCACGTGAGCGAACTGGCGCGACTCGGCGCGGAAATCGAAATTGAAGGGCCAAGCGCAATTGTGAAAGGCGGGAAACCGTTGAGCGGCGCGCCGGTGATGGCGAGCGATTTGCGCGCGTCGGCAGCATTGGTCATCGCCGGACTCGCGGCAAAAGGCACAACGCAAGTGAATCGCATTTATCATCTGGATCGCGGTTACGAAAACATGGACACGAAGTTGCGCAAGCTCGGCGCGCGGATTCAGCGCGTCGAGGAAAAGTGATTTGAGCTTCGTGGGAGCGCAGCGAGAAGCCGTTGGCACAAGCGTAAAAATGTTTTCGCTCGTGCCAACGGCTTCCCGCGCGCTTGTTTCCTGCTTTATGCATATGCGTTTTCATGCGGCGATAAGTTCGCGGCTGCTGGCGTAAATACGCGCCTGGCGTTCAGCCTGGCGCAGCGCAGTCTCAATTTTTTCCTCGAACAACACCGGAAACACCAGTAATGGGAAAATGGTCGCCCATGCCAGCGCCGCTGCTTCGTTGGCCGCGCGCCGCAACGGCGGGTTCAGTTCCGGCGTTGGCGCTTCGGCCAGTTGCCTTGCAAGCAGTTGGTTCTTGAGCCGCTCGAATTCAGTCTCCTGCGTGACGCGGAACGGAACAGGCGGCGTTGGCCGCAGCTCGAACCGTGTTTCAGGGCCGAATTCGGTCGGCACGCGTGTTTTATTTTTATTCATGTCTTTCCTTTCGTGTTTGGGCTAGAAAACAGAAAACCCGCGATTGACTGGCAATCGCGGGCTTTTGAAAGTCTTTGTTTCTTAAATCAGAATTTCGTTCCCACGATGCCAAAATGGCAGCCAACACGCGTCCAAATGGACAACTGTCCTTTGGCTTGCGCGTGCTTCAGCATTGGTGCAAACGTGGTTTTCATTTTCGTAACCGGTGGAAAGAAACACTATT
This sequence comes from Verrucomicrobiota bacterium, assembly GCA_050015635.1. Taxonomy (GTDB): domain Bacteria; phylum Verrucomicrobiota; class Verrucomicrobiia; order Limisphaerales; family UBA11358; genus UBA11358. The sequence continues at coordinate 28,419 of JBEKBA010000001.1, read as the reverse complement.
TCAGCACGTTTGTCAAAAAGTTTTTGTGCGGTGCAAATTGCCTTTTTCCAGGCCGGTATGTAAATTGTCCTAAGCATGAGCGACAAACCACTGCGGATGGTAACGTGCCACTGGTGCGGGACGAAGGAATTTATTCCCGGCGATCTTGCGCCGCTGGCGACAGTGCCGTGCAGGAAATGCGGCCAGCCGATCATGATGCCGATGCGGTTGAGGCAGTTTGAGTTGCGCAGTTTTGTGGCGTCGGGCGGCAATGGCACGGTGTATCGCGGCTGGGATACGACGCTGGAGCGGCAGGTGGCGGTGAAGTTGATGAAAAAGGAATTGCTGGAAGACACACAGGCGCGGGAAAGTTTTTATCGCGAAGCGCGGGCGTGCGCGCAACTCAATCACACAAACATCATCCATATCTACACGTTCGACGAGTGGGAGGGCATGCATTACCTCGTGATGGAACTCGCGGATCATGGCAGCCTTGACACGCGCATCGAAAAAATGCAGCGCGTCGCCGAATTGGACGTGCTGGACATCGGCATCAAAATCGCCTCCGCGCTCGATCTGACGCTCAAACACAATTTGATCCATCGGGACATCAAACCGGGCAACATTTTATTCAACGAGGATCACGAACCGAAGCTGGTGGATTTTGGCCTGGCACGCAAAGCCGATGCAGAACAGGAATACACTGCCGTCACCGAAGGCACGCCTTATTACGTCGCGCCGGAAAAAATCAAGCGCGAGCCGGAGACTTCTTTGTCCGATATGTATAGTTTGGGCGCGACGCTGTATCACGCATTGACCGGACATGTTCCGTTCGACGCGCCGACAGTTGAGGAACTGGTTGTCGCCCAAGTGCAAACGCCCTTGACGCCGCCGAATCTGGTCTTGCCCGAAGTCACACAGCCGACGAGCGACGCGCTGGTGAAAGCCATGGCCAAAAATCCAGCGAGCCGGTTTTTGAGCTATGACGAATTCGTGATGGCGTTGACCAACGCGCGCAGCCAGTTGCTCGTGCGCCAATCCCAAGCGCCACCACTTAAACCCAAAAGTTTGAGCAGTTGGTGGCGGCGGTAATAAATAAGGCGGCATCGCTGCCCGCTCTGACCTGATTAATTTTCAGCTTTTTAATTGCCGGCTGGCGCGTTGGATCTGGCATTTTTCGCGCGCGACGACGCGGACGTGACGACAATTGCCACCACGAACAAGCTTAACGTCGCGATTTTCAGTGCCTGTCTTTTCACAGGGTTGATGGGTTGTGTTTACTTTTGAAACCAAAAAACGCTGACAAATCCTCCACCCGACGCGATTCTTTTTACCACACGCCCTCGGTCAACAGTTCCGCGATGTTTTGCGCCAAATCCTCCGCCAGCAACGGCGCGGCCTGTCGTTCCGCATCCGCCAAATCCGTGCCGACATGTACGAGTGTATAGCCGGTCACGTTTTTGTCGAGCAACACCCTGCCGGTCGCGTGTTCACGCGCAACGACGTGCGCGGTGACGTTGACGCGGTAATTATCCGTCGTCGTCACATCGTTGTTCAGATACCCCAAGCCCTGACGGTTGTATCTCGTGATGACGCCGGTGACAACGATGTCGCCGTCACCGCGGGTGGCGAGGTGGTAGGTGGCATCGGTTTGCAATCGTTCACGCAACGCCTGCGTCACTGCGTCGCCGAGGCGTGGCTGAAGCGTCTGGTTGTTGAACGGCAGGATTTCGATGGATTTTTCACCGGCGATTTCGCCGTTGACCGGGCCAAGACGATAACCGGCGCAACCGGCGAGCGACACCGCCAGTGTGCAGAGGGCAAAAAATTTCAGCGGGCGCATTTCAACTGGCGGGTGCGATTGGCGCAAGCGGTTTGAGCGCCTCGATGCGCTGGCGCGCCGCTGCCGCGTAAGGCGAATTGGGGTTGAGCTGCAACACTTCGTTGTAGTAAACCACCGCACCGTTGCGCCGCTGCGCCGCGCTCAACGTTTTGCTCTTTTCGTAAAATTGCGCGATTTCAAAATTGCCGCGCACCTGCTCGGCTTTGAGCACGACAATCGCCCGCTGTGCCGTCGGCACGCGCCGGTCGTCAGGATAAAACGTGATAAAATCGGTGAACGTCGCGATGGCTTTCGCTGCGGTGCCCTGATCGTATTCGGCGGTTGCCGCCTGTTTCGCGTAGGAAATACCTTCGCGAAACAATGCGTCAGCCGCAATCACCGGCTGGTTACGATACCGGTCGGCGGCGGTTTCGTAGGCTTGCACCGCGTCCTCATAATTTTTTTGCTTCTCACGCGCCGCACCGATGCGCAACTGCGCGTGCGGTGCCACGTTGCTGTAAGGCCCTTCCTTGACGATTTTACCAAACATATCCGCCGTGCGATCCATCGAGGGGAAAAACGGAATGTACCTCCACAATTTAAACCATTGGCCGGCCAGAAAACGGGTGGCAATGCCGTATTGCCGCCAGAGCACGTCTTCGTATTTTTCACTGTGCGGATATTTGTCGATGATGGTCTGGTATGCATTGAACGCCACTTCATCCTTGCCCGTCGCTTCAAAACAGCGACCGATGAGATATTGCGCATCCGGCGCGTAATCTGACAACGGCCACACGCGTACAATACGATTCGCCGCGTGCAGCGCCGTGTCGTAATCATGTTTGTCGAACGCCTGCTGCGCCACATCCAACTGGTCTTTGGCGCGGTCACGTTTCCATTGAATGTTCTCGCCGTAAGGTTCGTAATACCAGCCTTCACCCGGCATATAGATCAACGGCGCCGGCGAGCGGAATGGAAACAAAATCACGCACGCAGCCGCAAAAAACATGTAGGCAAGCCGACGATTCATGCGGCGAAATTAACGGCCTGAAATTTGCAAGTCAAGGCGGGCACAAGCACATTTTATCCCCGATAAATCACCAGCACGCCGTAATCGTTCAAAATCTTTTGCGTGCCAACGTCGAAGTAGGTATAGGAAATTGTGTGAACGCCGATGATATTCGCCTCGCTCACTTCGTTCAAAAATCGCGTGACGACTTCATCAAACTTGTCGTGGCCGGCTTCGACGCAACTCGCACGACGAATGGTGTGGACGCGGATTTTTTTGTCCGCGCCCTTGGCTACAGCTTCGAGCGGCACAGCCGATTTTTTGATGAGACTTTCGCCCGGCTTGTCATGTACAGGCACTTTCAGGTGCATCGTGACCTTGGCGGCGGCGGACGAAGCGATGGCGCTGGGAGCCAGACCCGGCGCAGGCACTCCCGTCGGCGCGGAAGCTGATTTCGTGGATTCCTTGGGAATCATTATGGTCTCGCCGCACGACGGGCACTCGATTTCCGTGCCCGCGCCGGAGCTATCCACCGCCAGTTCTTGATCACAATGCGGGCAATCGAAAATGATGTCCATAAGCCGGAATGGTTTGACTGTTGCCTTCAGGATAAACCTGCAGCATGGCGCAGACCAGAAAAAAATTCGTGCCGAGTCATTCCCACTCAATCGTCCCCGGCGGCTTGCTCGTGATGTCGAACACGCAGCGATTCACGCCCTTTACTTCGTTGATGATGCGGCTTGCGAGTTTTTCCAGAAGTTCGTAAGGCAGTTTCACCCAATCCGCTGTCATCCCATCTTGCGATTCCACGGCGCGAATCGCAATCGTATAATCATAAGTCCGCTCGTCACCCATCACGCCCACACTGCGCACGGGCAACAACACCGCGAAGCTTTGCCAGATTTTGTAATATAGCCCGCTCGCTTTCATTTCTTCGACGACGATGGCGTCCGCGTTCCGCAAGATTTCGCAACGCGACGGCGTGACTTCGCCCAGCACGCGCACGGCCAGACCGGGACCGGGGAATGGCTGGCGCCAGACGATTTCCTTGGGCAATCCCAATTCCAAACCGAGCAAACGCACTTCGTCCTTGAACAAACGTTTCAATGGTTCGACCAATTGAAATTTCATTTTTTTTGGAAGTCCGCCAACGTTGTGATGGCTTTTGATGAGCGCGGCGGGATTTCCGGCAATCGGCACGGACTCGATCACGTCCGGATACAGCGTGCCTTGCGCGAGAAATTTCACCTTGCCCACACGCCTGGTGGCCGTTTGAAAAACTTCGATGAATGTCTTGCCGATAATCTTGCGTTTGCGTTCCGGCTCGACCACGCCTTTGAGCCGCTGCAAAAATAAATCCGCCGCGTTCTCATATTGCAGTTTGAGTTTGAAATTTCGCCCGAAAACTTCCTGCACAACTTCCGCTTCGCGAGCGCGGAGCAAACCGTTGTTGACGAAAATACAGGTGAGTTGAGCTCCAATGGCCTTGTGCAATAACGCCGCAGCGACGCTCGAATCCACGCCACCGCTCAAACCGAGAATCACTTTTTCACCACCCACTTGGGCGCGAATTTCTTTGATGGCCTGGTCAATGTAACTCCGCATCGTCCAGTTTTTTCCACAGCCGCAAACGCCATGGACGAAATTGGCGATGATTTCCCCGCCGCGCGTTGTATGGACGACCTCGGGATGAAATTGCAGGCCGAAAAATTTCCGCGTGCGATTTTCAATCGCCGCGTATTCGGAATTATCCGTGACGGCAACGGGTTTGAACCCGCGCGGTAATTTCGTGAGTTTGTCGCCGTGGGAATTCCAGACTTGCAGTGACTCCGGCAGATTGGCGAACAGCGCGCACGACGAATCCTTCACCGTGAGCGTGCCTTTGCCATATTCGCGTTTCTGGCCCTGCTCGACTCTGCCACCAAGAAATTGCGCGAATAATTGCACGCCGTAACAAATTCCGAGGATGGGCACACCCAGCGTGAAAATGTTTTTGTCGGGCAGTGGCGCCTTTTTCGCGTAAACACTCGAAGGTCCCCCGGACAAAATAATTCCGCCGGGCTTTAATTTTGAGACTTCCCTTGCCGGCGTATCATAGCGGAGAATTTGCGAATACACATTGCACTCGCGAACGCGGCGCGCGATGACCTGCGTGTATTGCGACCCGAAATCAAGGATGACAATTTGCTCGTTCACCGGTTTATGATTGGCGGGCGCGGTCAACTTTGTCTATCAATACTGTCGCAATCGGATGGATGGAAAAGTTTGAAAGAAATCCATTATGCGGCACCTATCTCCATAGAATCAAAAAAATTTACTGTGGCACCACTTTGACCGTGCCACTATTCGGGTCATAGACAATTTTTGAACCGTAGGGCGCATCGGGGATTTTGCCGATGTAATTCGGGATGAGTTCGTTCAGGTCTTTGGGAAAACGTCCCTCCGAAGCGTTGAACTGCTGGATGGCCTGATTGAGATACGCAAGGTCAATTTGCTTGATCGAGTATTTCTGCGCCTGACCGACCGCGCCAATATAATCCGGCACCACCGTCAGCGGATTGCCACTGTCGTATCTTGCGGGCGGGTTCGTGGCTTGCGCGGTCTTGCTGGAATTGTTGTCACCACAACCGGTCAGAAGCACCCCGACCGCGACCATAAAAAAAAGAGATGTTTTCATGACGGCAATCTAATCCAAGCCGTGAAAAATCCAAGAAACAATTGTCTTAACCACCTAAAGAAAAACCACCGGCCTTTCAGGGGAAAGGCCGGCGCAGCTGCGGGCAAAATGCCGGGATTTATTGCGCCGGCGCGTTTGTGGACGGCGTCGCCGGTGTGGTATTGGAAGGCGTTTCCGACTTCTGGCAACCGGTCAACAATCCGACGCAAACGAGACTAAACACTGCGACTAACGTGAATAATTTTTTCATACACATTGAGCCTCTGTTAAACCTTCGTCTGCGGCAAGTAAAATTTTCAAGCTTCGGAAATGCCTCCGGCTCTCGCCACCAACGCGCGCGCCTGCCGCATCAAATCCCAATCGTCCGCCAAATCGCCGAAGCGAAATTCCGGCGCGCCGCTTTGCTCGCGACCGAGCAGTTCGCCCGGCCCGCGCAATTTCAAATCCGCCTCCGCAATTTGAAAACCGTCCGTCGTCTCTTCCAGAATTTTCAAGCGTGACTGAGCTTCCTCATTTTTCGCATCGGAAATCAAAATACAAAATGATTCGTGCGCGCCGCGCCCGATGCGCCCGCGCAACTGATGCAATTGCGCCAGCCCGAACTGCTCCGCGTTTTCAACCAACATCACCGTCGCATTCGGCACGTCCACGCCGACTTCGATGAGCGACGTGGCGAGCAGCACATTAATTTTGTTCGCACGGAATTCCAGCATCACATTTTCCTTTTCCGCGCTTTTCAAACGCCCGTGCAAAAGCCCGACGCGAAACGGTGCGAGCAGCTTCTGTAAATTTTCAAATTCAGTCGCGACCGCCTTCAATTCCTTCGCGCCCGAATCTTCCACGCGCGGATAAACGACGTAAATTTGTCGTCCGGCGGCAAGTTTCCCGCGAATGAATTCCCGGACTTTCGGCAACTTATCCGCCGGGCGAACAAAAGTTTTTATCCGGCCGCGCACGCCGGGCAATTCGTCAATCATGGAAATGTCGAGATCGCCATAAAGCGTCAAGCCGAGCGTGCGCGGAATCGGCGTCGCTGTCATCACCAGCAGATGTGGATAATTTCCTTTCCGCACCAGTTGCTCGCGTTGTGCCACACCGAACTTGTGCTGCTCGTCAATGATAACCAAGCCGAGCTTCGGCAAATCAAAACCCGCCGTAAGCAAGGCGTGAGTGCCGATGAACAAAGTTGAGGGTTGTTCGCCCGAAGCACTTTTGACTTTTGACTTTTGACTTTGGGCAATCTTCCGGCTTCCCGTTTGCAACTCCACTTTCACACCCAGCGGTTCGAACCATATTTGGAAATTCCGAAGGTGCTGTTCCGACAGAATCCCCGTTGGTGCCATCAGCGCGACGTTTAAGCCGCTTTCCAACGCCATCAACGCCGCGCACGCCGCCACAACTGTTTTTCCAGAACCGACATCACCTTGCAGCAAACGCCGCATTGGATGCGCGCCGCCCAGGTCCGCGCGAATTTCGCGCAGCACGCGCGTTTGCGCGTCAGTCAATTTGAAACCGAGTTGCGCAAGAAACGATTTCATCAAACGATTGTCGCCGTGGCACGGCAACGCCTTCGCATTCGTCTTAAAATTATTCCGGCGCGATTGAATTTGCCGCTGTAACTTAATGAATTCATCCAACGCCAGCCGTTGCCGCGCGATTTCTACATCCGTCAATTCTTCCGGGAAATGCGTCATGCAAACCGCATTTGCGCGTGTTGGAAGATTTTTCAACTGCAGCTTCGGCCACGGCCCGGCAATTTGGCTTTTAAACTTTTCCAGTGTGCGCCAGATGAGTCCGCGCAGCCAACGTTGCGGCAAACCATCCGTCAGCGGATACACCGGTGCGATACGGTTGATGTGTGTGAAATTTTCCTCGCCGGCTTCGATGACTTCGGTTTCGGGATGAGTCATTACACGCGGTTTCGTTTCGGTCAATTTTCCAAAAACGAAAACTTCATCGCCCATCGCAAAATATTTTTCCATGAACGGCAGATTCCACCAGCGGCAATGCAATCGCGCGCCGCCGTCATCGAGGATGATTTCAAAAACGGATTTGTTGCCGCCGCGAAAACGTTTCAGGCCGAGCGCGACAATTCTGCCGCGAGCCGTGGACGGTTCATCCTTCGTGAGTTCGGAAATTTTTTTGAAATGCCGCCGGTCTTCGTAACGCCTTGGCCGGTGCAACAATAAGTCTTCGACGGTGAAAATTCCCAGCCGCGCCAGTTGCGCCGCGCGTTCCGCGCCAATGCCCCAGAGCGAAGTTGCGGGATTTTTCAGCGGAGAAATTTTTGTTTCCGGCGACGACATTGGCCGCACGATAGCGGTGGAAAATTCCTGCTTCAACCGGAAACAAATGTGTGAACAAAAGTTTCAGAAACCTGCGAGCCTTTGGCCAAATCTTTCACCAACCCGCCGGCATGACGTTTGCACTATCCGCTGTGAATTGTTACGTCATATTGAAGTGTCTGGCTCCACTCATTCAAAAATTTTCCCTTCTTTCGTTCGCTGCTCGGCACACGAGTTATCGAAATAAGTGAAGGCAACTCTGGAATGGGACATGATTTATTAAATTCTTTTTCAAATTTGTAATCTGCCGGACCAAAGCCTTTAAACACGATTTCTTTGATTTGTTTTGCAATCTCCTCTGTCACTACATGTGATGCTTGGTGAATTTCATCAAAATAATCATCAAGATCGCTATGAAAACCAGCTTCTATTATTTCCTCTTCAGTAAGAAAAATACCCGCCTCATAATTTCTGAACCAAGCTGCATCTGTGAGGTTTGCAGAACCAATGTATGCACCGACTTTTTTCCACCAAATAATTTTGGGATGAAAAATACCTCGGATTAGACGGATTTCGTAATTCGCTGATTGTTTAGATTTTGAAAAAAACCAATCAAAAATATCAGGGTGAACCGGGCCTGTGTGGTCATGCCTGGCGTAAAGGGTAAGCGGTTTTTTTTTCTTCCCAGCATACCTCCAAAAACGGGCGTTCTTGGGCGACGTATGCAACGGCAGCCAGAACACGTTCTGCATATTTTGTAACCGAACGGTGTATTGTTTCCAATTTCCCTGTATTACCACGAGTGTTTCGAATGAATTCCATAAACAAGCGCGGCAAAAGACATTCTTAATGTTTGGGTAAAATGTCACCTCAATTCGAGGCAATGTTTAACGCCAGTAAGGCTGATGTGCTTCCCTTTGGACTTGAAGTGGCCATCCAGCCGTTCAAAGGCGGCAAGGGCACGCCGGGACTGGCTGGCGTTGAGGGCGGCGGCCTGTGATCCGTTTGTCAGTTCGCGCACAATGCGTTCGGCGGTGGCGGATGGTGACAGGGAATTTCACGCGACGGTCAGCAGTTCGTGCCGGTTGCTGTGCAAATTCTGTGCAAACAGCCGTAGCCCCCTCATTTTCATTGGATAAATTGGCTGTCCGACATGGATTCGAACCATGAATAACGCCTCCAAAGGGCGCTGTGTTACCATTACACCATCGGACAAATCGCAAGCACACTAAACTTTTCGTGCCGTCCGCGCAAAGCGAAAATGGTTTGTGAACGAAAGAAAGTTTGCCCGTAACCTCTTTTGCCGACATAATATGGCGATTTGTAATGAACAACGTATTGACCGCACCCAATTCCGCGACGACCGAAACTGGTTCGCCAGCAAGGGGCGCGCCGGATTTTTCCAAACCCGTCGTCAAACCTAAAAAAGGTCTATTAAAACTTGTCGGTGAAGTCCTGAATCATGGCGGGCCGGGTTATCTGCAATTCGCCATCACAAACATCTGCAACGCCGATTGCGGTTTCTGCGGCTTTGCACGTTCCAAATTTGATCCCAAAGCCCGGCATAGTGTGACACTGGACGAAGCCCGACGCGTCGTGGACATCGCAGTGAAAAACAACATCGGCTATCTGCTGTTTGTCGGCGGCGAACCGATGGTGCATCGCGATTTGCGCGCGATGACGCGCTACGCGGCCGAGCACGGCATTCATCCGATGATTTGCACCAACGGCGGTTTGTGGAATGACGAAAACCTGCGCGGCCTCGCCAGCGACGGCTTGAGCAGCGTCATCATGTCCATTGACGCACACGATATTTCCAAGCACGAAAAAAACCGCGGCCTGCCCGACGTTTGCAAAAAAATCAAGAAAGCCAACGAGTTTTTCCATTCCGTCGGAATCCAAACCACGGCGAGTATCACGGCGAGCCGGCTGATTGACGATTATGAAAAATTGCCGGCGTTTCTCGAAACGCTTGGTTTCAAAAGCTGCACGTTCAGTTATCCGTTGACCTCACTGGCGAGCAGTTATTTGAGTTTCAGCGACAGCGGCCTCGTGAATTATTCCAAAGACGAACTCATCGAACTTTTCGGAAAAATCAAAACGATGAAAGAGCGTAGCCATTTCCCGGTCGTCAATCCGACGGAATCGCTTTCGGAAATGCAGCGGCACCTGCGCGGCGAGAAGGAAAAGTTCGGCTGCCTCGGCGGCCACAAGTATTTTTATCTCGACTGGAATCTGGATTTGTATCGCTGTCATTTCTGGGAAAAGCCGATGTGCAAGGTCTGGGAATGGGACGATTCGAAGCTCATCCGCGACGGCTGCACGCGCTGCATGATTGACTGCTATCGCGATCCGAGCGTGCTCCAATTCGTCGCCATCAGCGCGAGCGACGCGTTCAACAATTTGAAAAAAGGAAGAATTCTTTCCGCCGCGAAAAATATTTTTGACCCGCGCAATCTGACTTCAATCAAAGCCGTTTGGGAAGACCGCAAATGGATTGGCGGAGTTTAACGGAGCGCTATATTACCGCGGACAAAATTTCTCCCCAGAAATAGAGTCGAAACCCTAAAACGAGACAGCCGGCACACAACAAATTTCATCACTTCAGCCCATGTTCTCGCAAGCATTTCAGGACGAGTCACCACAGAAGAGGCTGCACATTTCCTTCGCTCCATCAAAAATTCCCTCTTGTCATCCGGCGATTTCCTGATAGGTTTATTGCTCTTTTTATGAAGACGGACATTCATCCGAAATATGTGGACGCGGAAATCCGTTGCGCCTGCGGCAACGTGATCAAGACGCGCTCCACCAAGCAGACCATCATCGTCGGCATCTGCAACGCGTGCCATCCATTTTACACCGGACAGCAAAAGTTCGTGGACACCGCCGGTCGCGTGGATAAATTCCAGCAGCGCCTCGCGAAAACCCAAGCCGCGCAAGCCGAGCACGCAACGAGGAAGAAAAAGAAAGTTTAGCTGCACGATTTCATTCCGCCCGCCGGTGCATCGTCACTCGCGGGCGGATTCTTTTTTGCAAAAATGGATTTAAGACCGCACATCGAAAAATTTCGTTCGCGTTTCGTCGAATTGGAAACGGCGTTAAGCGATCCGAGGGTTTTTGACAATCCCCAACGCGCGCAGGGATTGTCACGCGATTACGCCCGGCTCAAAGAGTTGGTGGCGTGCGGGGAAAAATTTTCCAAAACGCTGGAGCATCTGGCGGAAAATCGCGCTTTGCTCAAAAGTGAATCACCAGAATCCGACATGGCACAAATGGCGCGCGAGGAAGTTGCGCGGCTTGAAGCGGAAGAAAAAAAAATAGCGCAGCAAATCCAATTCGGCCTCGTGCCGCTGAATCACTCGGATTCGCGTAATACGATTATTGAAATTCGCGCCGGCGCGGGCGGCTCGGAATCCGCACTTTTTTCCGCCGACCTTTACCGCATGTACTGCCGTTACGCCGAAGCGCGCGGCTGGAAAATTGAATCGATGGATTCCAATCCGTCCGATCTCGGCGGTTTCAAGGAAATTATTTTTTCCGTCACCGGCACCGACGTTTTCAAGCGGCTCAAATATGAGAGCGGTGTTCATCGCGTCCAGCGCGTGCCCGCGACCGAGGCGCAAGGCCGCATTCACACCAGCACGGCGACTGTGGCCGTACTGCCCGAAGCCGAGGAAGTGGACATCGAAATCAAACCCGACGAAATCGAGATCAATGTCTGTCGCGCCTCCGGCAAAGGCGGTCAGGGCGTCAACACCACGGATTCCGCCGTGCAAATCATCCACAAGCCGAGCGGCCTCATCGTGCGTTGCGCGGATGAGCGCTCGCAGCAAAAGAACAGAGTGAAGGCATTGAAAGTTCTCCGCTCACGTTTGCTTGAAAGAAAAGTCGCTGAGGAAAACGCAAAATACGCCGCGCAACGAAAAGATCAAGTCGGCACGGGCGAACGCAACGAAAAAATCCGCACCTACAATTTTCCGCAGAACCGCGTCACCGACCATCGTGTCGAATTAACGCTTTACAATCTGGCGAATTTCATCGAAGGCGAACTCGACCCGCTCATCGAACCGCTGATGACCCATGATTTGGAGGAAAAATTGGCCGCTCTGAAATCATGAAGCTTTCACCGTACATCAAGGGCTTGATTTTCGACTGCGACGGTACGCTGGCCGACACAATGCCGCTGCACTGGCACGCGTGGCAGGTGATTGCCGCGAAATACAAACTGTATTTTCCGCAGGACCGTTTTTACGCGCTCGGCGGCGTGCCCTCGCGCGACATTTTGAAAATGCTCGCGGCGGAACAGGGTGTCACGCTCGACCACATCCAGGCCGCGCATGAAAAGGAAAATGCGTATCTGCCGCTCATGTCGGAAGTTGAACCGATTCACGCCGTCGTTGAAATTGCTAAGGAGAACCACGGAAAAGTTCCGATGGCCGTCGCCTCTGGTGGTTCACAACCCATCATTGTGCAAGTGCTGGAACATTTGAAAATCCGGTGTTTGTTCAACTCCGTGGTGACGAGTGAAATGGTGAAGAATCAAAAACCTGCGCCGGATATTTTTCTCGAAGCGGCGAAACGGATTGGCGTTGAGCCGAAGTTTTGCCGGGCTTACGAGGACACGGAGCTTGGCTTGCAAGCCATTCGCGCGGCGGGAATGGAAGCAGTGGATGTGCGGGAATTACTCGCAAAGTGTTAAAGGCTGGCCTCAGTTTTGCCCCAACTTCTTCGATTTTTCCGTTGCGGCGCGGACAGCGCTCATCACGGTGGCGCGGAGTTTGCCTTTTTCCAATGCATGCAAACCCTCGATCGTCGTGCCGCCGGGACTAATGACTTGGTCTTTGAGCGCGCCGGGATGCTGGCCGGTTTCCAAAACCATCCTGGCTGCACCGAGAACAGTTTGCGCAGCGAGCTTCGTCGCAATGTCGCACGGCAAACCGGCGGCGACCCCACCGTCGCTCAAGGCCTCGATGAATTGATAAACGTAGGCCGGGCCGCTGCCGCTCAAGCCGGTCACGGCGTCGAGCAGCGATTCCTTGACTTGAAACGCGACGCCAACGGCGGACAAAAGCTTTTTCGCCAGTTCGCCATCCATGGCGGTCGCGGACTCTCCGAGCGCAAATCCGGCAGCGCCTTCGCCGACGAGCGCGGGCGTGTTGGGCATGACGCGGATGACGCGTGCGGCGGCGGGCAACAGGTTTTCCAATTTTGAAATTGTCACGCCGGCGGCGATTGAAATAAGCAGGTGATTTTTTGTAAAGCCATCGTGAATTTCGGAAAGAACTCCGCCGACCTGGTCGGGCTTTGTCGCCAGAATCAGGACGTTTGCAAATTTCAAAACATCGGAGTTGGACGCCGTCGTTTTCACGCCGGTTTCGGCGAGGAAATTTTTCCGCGCGCCTACAAACAAATCTCCGGCAATGATTTCCCTTGGAAAAACAATTTCCGCGCGGACGAAGCCGCGGGCGAGCGCGGTGGCCATTTTGCCCGCGCCGAGAAAGCCGATTTTTAGATTGGTCGCCATGAGAGTTTTGTAACAGGCCCCTTTGCCGGGCGGAAGCGAAATTGCGCCACGAATTCGCGGCTTGAATTCGCTTGGGCAGAATCTATTCTTTTAAGCGCGACAGAAAGAAGCCGTTGAATTTGGATTTTCCGAGCGATGTCAAACCGCCGCACATGGGAAACGTTTGAGGCGATGCGTCAGGCCGCCACCGAGGGCGACCCGCAGGCGCAATGCTATCTGGGCGTCTGCTTCCAAAACGGCCAGGGCGTGACGCAAGATTATCACGAGGCGGTGAAATGGTTCCGGCGCTCGGCGGAGCAGAGCGACCCGGTCGCACAATGTTATCTTGGCGTGTGTTATCTGAACGGCGCGGGCGTGCCGCGGGAATTCGGCGAGGCGGCCAAGTGGCTGCGCGAGGCGGCGGAGCAAAACGATCCGGCGGCGCAATTCAATCTCGGAATGCTTTACGAAACGGGTCAGGGTGTGCCGCAAAATTACGCCGAGGCGGCGAAATGGTATCGCGAATCGGCGGAACGCGGCTACCCGTCAGCGCAATTTAATCTCGGCGTTTTTTACGAGACCGGCCAGGTCGTTCCGCAAAATTTTCAGGAAGCGGTGAAATGGTATCGCGCCGCAGCCGAACAGGAATGTGCGCCGGCACAGTGCAACCTGGGTTTGTGCTATCAAACCGGACGTGGCGTGGAACAAAACGCGCAGGAAGCCATGAAATGGTTCATCCGCGCCGCGCGACAGGGTGACAAAACCGCGCAGCATAATCTTGGTTTGCATTACGCCTCGCTGGAAGCGAGTGAAGCTGCGGCCATCGAAGTTGCAAAAGACACACCGCGTTGAGTCAGCCCGCGAGTTCTGCGAGTTTCGCGGCGGCGCGGCCACCGTCAATTGTCTCATCTGCCAAATTCCAGCCTTCCGGAAATGATTTTGTTTTGCCGGCGACGAACAATGCGGCAGCGGCGTTAAGTAAAACGGCGTCTCGCTTTGGCCCGCGTTCTTTGCCTCGCAAAATGCGACGAACAATTTCTGCGTTTTCAATTTTGCTGCCGCCGAGCAAATTGGCAAGCGTCGCGGGCTGCAAAGGAAATTGCTCCGGCAAAGTTGTCGAAACCGTGAAGCCGCATTCCTGATAAAATTCGGCAATGGTGTTTTCGCCGAGCGCGGACAATTCGTCCAGAAATCCAACGTCGGAAACTTTTCCGCACACGACCATCGCGCGGCGGACGCCAAGCGATTGAAGCACGCGAGCGAGCGGCTCACAAAATTCCAGTCGTGGCACACCCACAAGCATTGCCGAAGGCCGCGCGGGATTCAGCAATGGACCGAGCAGGTTGAAAATTGTCCGTTGTCCGCGCCCGGCGCAGAGTTTGCGTGCAGGGGCAATGTGTTTGAACGCCGGATGATAAATCGGCGCGAAGAAAAACGCGAAATGGTGTTCGCGTAATGAGCGCGCGGCTTCCGCAGGGGGCAAATCAATCCGTATGCCGAGCGCTTCAAGCACATCCGCGCTGCCGGCTTGTGAAGTAATCGCACGGTTACCATGCTTGGCGACGGTAACGCCAGCGGCAGCGCAAAGGATGGCGGCGGCAGTAGAAATATTGAACGTGCCGAGGCGGTCGCCGCCGGTGCCAACGATGTCGAGGATTTCGCGGTTGCGAATTGCAGCGTCGAGTGGCAGTTGGATTGATTTGTCGCGCAGGGCGCGGACGAACGCGGCGATTTCGCCAGGCGTTTCGCCTTTTTGCGCAAGCGCAGTCAGGAAATCGGCTTTGACGTTCGCTGTGACTTTTTCGTCGGCGAGCTGTTCAACTGCCAGCAGTACTTGCTCGTCGTTGAGCGGTTGCGCGGCGGCAAGTTGCGGAATGAACTTCTCGATCACAGGGCGATTCTAGAACATGGCGCGTCCGGCTCAAACTGAAAGTGCGTGGACAGGCGTGGAAATTTCCATACCTTGTGAGGCGCGCGTCTCAATGGTGACAACGCGTCCGGATTAAAAGTTTATGGCAACGAAGCAAAGTGGCGGTGGGTGGAAATGGGCGGTCATAATTGTGGTGGGCGTTGTGTCGATTGGCGGCGGCATTTGGTCTTTCAAACATAACAGGACCGACGGGCCGCAATATCAGACGGTGACAGTCGAGCACGGAGATTTGACGCAGGTCGTCACGGCGACGGGCACGTTGAATCCGGTAGTAAACGTGACGGTGGGCAGCCAGGTTTCGGGCATCATCACCAGTCTTTATGTGGATTTCAACTCGCTGGTGAAAAAAGACGAAGTAATCGCGGAAATTGATCCTTCGACTTATGCTGCCGCCGTGGAACAAGCCCAAGCCAATCTCGCCAACGCAAAGGCGAATTTGGAATTACAACAGGTGGAAGCCAATCGCAGCGCTGAATTATTCACCAATAAATTGATCTCCGGCTCGGATTATGACACGGCCATCGCTACATTGCACGAGGCTGAGGCAATGGTGCAATTGGACCAGGCTTCACTCGACAATGCGAACGCAAATCTGGGTTACTGCAAAATCCGTTCGCCGGTGGATGGCATCGTGATTTCGCGTGCGGTAAATCTTGGCCAGACGGTGGCGTCCAGCTTCAACACGCCCACACTTTTTCAAATCGCAAATGATCTGACAAAAATGCAGATTGATTCGAGTGTCGCCGAGGCGGATGTCGGTGGTGTCGTGGAAGGCCAAAAAGTGGATTTCACGGTGGACGCGTATCCGTATCGAAACTTCCAAGGTGTCGTCACACAAGTGCAAAATTCGCCGACGACAGTCAATAATGTCGTCACTTACGATTGTGTCATCGGTGTGACGAATTCGGATTACAAATTGAAGCCCGGCATGACGGCCAATGTTTCCATCGTTGTCGCGCAGCGGGAAGACGCTTTAATTATTCCCAATTCCGCGCTGCGTTTTCGTCCGCCGGACACCGCAATCGTGCAAACCAACACCATCGTACCCGGGGCTCAAACGGTTCAAGTCACCAGCAATGTCGATCATCCCGGCGATCTTTTCGGCGGGCACAGGCAACACGGCGCGGGCGGCAGTCAACGCGCACACGGCGAACGGCAAACGGTTCATACCGTTTATGTGCTGCCGGGCGAAGGCAAGGACGCGAAGTTGCGGGTAGTGCAAATCAGGACGGGCATCAGCGATGGCATTTCCACCGAGGTGCTTTCGGGGCTGAACGAAGGCGATCAGGTTGTCACCGGCGCGAATTCTCCCGGAACACAGGCTGTAATGACTTCCAATCCGTTTGGCGGCTTTCCCCGGATGCGCTGAACTAATTTGTTGACCCATTTGCCGTGCAGACCAACCACGTCATCAAGCTCAAAGAAATCCACAAGACGTACCACACGGGCGAAGTGGATGTTCATGCCGTGCAAGGCGTCTCGCTGGAGATTTTGTCCGGCGAATTTGTTGCCATCATGGGTTCGAGCGGCTCCGGTAAATCCACGTTGATGAACATGATCGGCTGTCTTGACCGTCCGACGGAAGGCCATTACTGGCTCGACTGCATTGACGTTTCCACGCTCGACCGTGATGCACTCGCCGACATTCGCAACGAAAAAATTGGTTTTGTGTTTCAAGGTTTCAATCTGCTTTCACGCACGTCGGCACTGGAAAATGTCGAAATGCCAATGCTTTACAACCGCCAGCGCGTTCATGCGCACGAACAATATGAACGTGCCACTCATGCATTGGAACTTGTCGGTCTTGCACAGCGCGCTGACCATAATCCGAATCAACTTTCCGGCGGCCAGCAACAACGCGTGGCCATCGCGCGCGCGCTCGTGAATCATCCTTCGCTTCTGTTGGCCGACGAACCAACGGGTAATCTCGACAGTCAGACGAGCATTGAAATCATGGGTGTATTCCAAAAATTAAACGAGCAAGGCATCACCGTCGTCATGGTCACGCACGAACTGGATATTGCGCGTTACACCAAACGCATGGTCATTTTGCGCGATGGAAAAGTTGTCACGGACGAAGCGGTACGCGACCGTTCGATTGCGGAAAATGAATTGCAAAAGCTCCGTGAAGCGCAACAAGCCGTAAAACTCGCATGAGAATTTTTGCTTCATTAAGAATTGCCGGGCGCGCCTTGCGCCGCAACAAAATGCGTTCGCTCCTGACGATGTTGGGAATCATTATCGGCGTTGGCGCGGTGATTGGTTCCGTGAGTCTCACGACAGGCGCAACGAAACAAGTCGAAGACCAGGTTTCCAGTCTGGGTGAAAGTGTGATTACGGTTTTTTCCGGCAATTTTACCAGCGGAGCGATGCGTGGCGGCTGGGGCAGCGCGCCAACGCTGACGGTTGAGGACGCAAATGACATCCTGAATAACGTGGCGGATGTCGTCGCCGTCAGTCCCGAAGTACGCGACCGCGAACAAGTATTGGCCAACGGACTTAACTGGAATACACAAGTGATGGGCGAGTCGCCTGATTATCCGCAAATTCGTAATTGGGGCATAGCCAACGGCGCAATGTTCAGTGATCAGGATGTACGCAGTCTTGCCAAGTCCGCCGTTATCGGCCAAACCGTGGTTGACCAATTGTTCCCCAATGAAAATCCCGTCGGCCAAACCATTCGCATTCGCAACCTGCCGTTTCTGATTGTCGGTGTGCTGGCACCCAAAGGCTTCAATCTTTTCGGCCAGGATCAGGACGATACCGTTGTTGTTCCTTACACGAGCCATATGCACCGTATCACCACCCGCACATTCGTGAACGATATTCTGGTTCAAGCCGCCAACGACAAAGTCATAGACAAAGTGCAGGATAACATCACCGATTTGTTGCTCGCGCGTCATCGGAGCAAAGAGCAGGATTTTACCGTGCGCAACCAGTTGGAATTGATGCAAGCCGTCACAGCTACCTCGCACGCGATGGGTTTTCTGCTCGCAGGTGTGGCCGCCGTGTCCCTGGTCGTAGGTGGTATCGGAATTATGAACATAATGCTCGTGAGCGTGACTGAACGGACGCGTGAAATCGGTATCCGCATGGCTGTGGGCGCGCGCGCCGCCGACATTCTGGTGCAATTTCTTATTGAAGCCGTCACGTTGAGCGCGATTGGCGGTTCCATCGGCATCGCCGGCGGTGTCCTTTTCTCGTGGCTTATTGGGTTGTTCGAACATGTGCCGACTGTCACGCCGGTGAGTTGGATCGCCGTCGCCTTCATTTCCAGTGCCATCATCGGCGTCATCTCCGGTTTTTATCCCGCGTGGAAAGCGTCGAAGCTCGACCCGATTGACGCTTTGCGTTACGAATAGCGAGTGATTGCTGAAATTTTGTCCACGCATACGCCGGAGCTTTTTCAAAAAGCCGTCCGCCGCGCGGCAGAATTTTTGCGCGCAGGCGGAGTCGTCGCTCTGCCGACGGAAACGGTCTATGGTCTTGCCGCCAACGCGCTTGACGAAAAAGCTGTCGCCAAAATTTTTGAAATCAAGGGACGACCGGCGAATAATCCCATCATCGTCCACGTCGCCAGCAATGAAATGGCGAAACGTTGTGTGAAAAGCTGGCCGGAACTCGCAGACAGACTTTCAAAATCTTTCTGGCCCGGTCCGCTTACGCTCGTATTGCCGCGCGCGGAAAAAATTCCCGACATCGTTACGGCGGCCGGAGCAACCGTCGGGGTACGCTGGCCGAGTCATCCATTCATTCAAGCCGTGATTCGCGAGTGCAATTTTCCGCTTGCCGCGCCAAGTGCAAATTTATCAAACCGTGTTTCGCCGACGAGTGCGGAGCACGTTTACAAACTGCTGGGCAGGAAAATTTCCTTGATTGTGGATGGCGGGCAGTCGCAAGTCGGCATCGAATCCACAGTTTTGGATTTGAGCGTGAATCCGCCACAGGTGTTGCGCCCGGGAATGATTCATGCGGAATCGCTGACCGCCGTGATGGGAGATTTGAAAATTCAGAACCCAGAATTCACGGACAAAACAGGAGGAGCACCACGGAGTCCGGGCTTGCCGAAGAAACATTATTCGCCCAAAGCGAAACTGCTCGTTTTGCATTGGCGCAATGACGCGGATTTGAAATCACAAATCGCAAGTCGCAAGTCGCAAATTCAAAATTGCCATGTCATCGCGCACGCAAAAATTCCTGCGGGCGAAAATTTCGCGCGGGTGAGCGTGATACCGCATGATGCGGAGGCGTTCGCACGGGCGATTTACGCGGAGTTGCACCGCTGTGACGAAACGGGTGCGGAGTTGATCGTTGTTGAAGCACCACCGGAATCGCCGGAGTGGTCAGGCATCGTTGACCGGTTGCGTCGCGCGTCCGCTTGAAAATTTTCAGGGCGTTGCGTCCGGCGCGGGCGCGATTTTCCAGCGGTCCAAATCGGTGAGGAAGAGGCGATCAGGCAAAAATCCTGGCGGCGCGTGCTGCAGCGGGAAACCGGTCGGTAATTGATTTTGCAAGACGCTTTGGATGATGAAGTTGCCCCAACTGCCTTTACCGGCGTGTATCCAGTCGGAGAGAAATTTGCCGTCCATCGTTTCCGGCGTGAGATAGAGCGCCTGCACCGGTTTCATGTAGTCGTTGATGGCAAAGAAATCATCATCCGCATTCAGAGTCAGCCAAATGCATTGATGTTGGCCATACCACGCAACCGCCCAGGGCACGTCGCTCATCATCAGTTCATCGGGTTTCATCCACCCGGTGACTTTCTGGATGTCCGGCGGATAATACGGCGGATAGGCAACCGGCGAGGTTTTGGGCGGCAGCAGCGTGAAAATCATCGGCAAACAACAAAGTCCGGCGAACAGAACGGTCACGGCGTAACGCAGTTGTACCAGCGGCAATTTCATTTGTTCCAAAAACGTAAAGAAAAAACTCACACCGTAAATGAACACCAGCGGCGCGAGCAGCACCAAAAGATTTTCGGAATTGATTTCCGGCGATTCCTGCGAAAGTTGCGTCAGGCCCAAGGCCTGCACCACGATGAAAACCACCAGACACATCAACAGAAAATAACGCATCCGGCGAATGGCCGCGCTGCGGAAACTCAACAGCAAACCCGCCAAAAACAAGACGCTCGCCCAACTACCGCCCAACTTCGGTAGATCGTTCGCCAAAATGTCACGCGTATTGGCCAAAAGTTTATGCCCATAGAGGCCCAGCGAAAATGCGCTGGAAAAATCGGGATGCAACGAGCGCTCCAATTGAAAGTTCGGGAACGCCTGCGTTCCTTCGAGCAGCGCAAAACCTGCCGTGCCGAATGGCGTGCCGCTGACGATGAAGTTGCGAACGATCCACGGCGTGAGCACGATCGCAAAGACGCCAAACGCAGCCAAGGGGTTCATGATTCGCCGCTGACCGCCAAACAAAATCAAAAATACGGCGACCGGAATGATCGTCCAGCCGAAGGCATAACGCGTCAGCGCGCCAACCCCGACAAAAAAACCCGCCGTCACCGCCAGACCCAGCAGGCGGTTGGAACGCGGCTGCGGTTCGCGCGCGATTTCTTCGATTTTCAAAACGCACCACGCCAGTCCCAGAAAAATCACCACCAAGAGCATAGTGGACAAACCCGACGTGCTGAATTTCCAGAGCGTTTCGCAGCCCAGCACCAATAGCGCGGAAAGCCACGCGACATTCTGGTCGAATAATTTTAGCGCGAGCAGAAAGGTCAGCGCGACCACGGCCAGCAGGAGGATTTCGTTGAAAACTGCAATCAGAAAATCCGGTTCGTAACGCCAGAAGTTTCCGTTGTTGCCCCAGAATGCACTTTTCATGTTGATCGCGTTGATCGCAAAATGAAACGGCAGCACCTTCATCAATCCCGCCAGCACAAGCGGATACACCGGCGGATTGGCCAAATCCGGGTGTGCGGTTTTGATCCGCGCCAAATCCGGATTGGTGACGGCCAGCACATTCGTGGAACCGGCTTCGGCATGGCTTTGCACAAGATAAATACTCAACGGACGAATAAAAAGTGTCGTATAGCCTTTGTCGTCTGCGATGTTGTGTGCCAGTTGCGCCACGTCCATTGCTTCCAGTGTGTCGAAATTGCGATACGCGCGAAAATCGTACAACAGTGCGAGCGTCAGAATGAGCAGTCCTGCCGTGATGATTTTCAAATAACGCGCGCCCGTGCCTTCTTCCAGTTTGTGAATCCAATCCTGTAGTGACGACATAATCAAAATCCTTCCAAATGATAAGCGTGCAATTTCCGGTGAAATGTCCGGCGACTCATGCCGATTTTTTTTGCGGCAAAAGTTCGATTGCCATTTGTATCCTTTAACGCGTTTTCAATCAATTGTTTTTCGGCTTCCTTAATCGTCAAATCATTTCCCGCAGACAATCGTATGGCACCCTGCCGGCTTCCGCGCGCCGACGGCGGCAAATCGCGCGCGGAAATTTTTTCGCCTCGACACAAAACCACCGCGTGCTCAATCGCCGTGCGCAATTCGCGCACGTTGCCCGGCCATGAATAATTCAGCAGCAGTTCGAGCGCTTCCGTCGTAAATTCATTCACCGGTTTGTTGTTTTCGCGCGCGAACTCGCGCAAAAAATTCTGCGCCAGCAACGGAATGTCGCCCGCCCGCTCGCGCAACGGCGGTAAAGGAATTTCCACCACACGCAGCCGGAAAAACAAGTCTTCGCGGAATTTTCCGGCTTTGACGAGTTCTTCCAAATTTTTATTTGTCGCCGTAATAAGTCGAACGTCCGCCGTCAAGGTTTTGTTCGAGCCGACACGCTCAAATGTACGCTCGCCCAAAAAACGCAGCAGTTTCACCTGGATCGTCGCGTCAATTTCGCCAATTTCATCCAAAAAAAGTGTTCCGCCTTGCGCTTGCTCGAATCTTCCGATGCGCCGCTCGTGCGCGCCGGTGAATGCGCCGCGTTCGTGACCGAACAACTCGCTTTCCAAAAGTGTCGGCGCAAGTGCTGCGCAATGCACCGTCACAAACGGCTGCTTCGCGCGCGAACTCAATTGATGAATCGCCTTCGCGACGATCTCCTTCCCCGTACCGCTTTCGCCACCGAGCAGAACCGTCGCGCGCGTCGGCGCAACCTGCCGGACGATTTCAAAAACTTCCTTCATCACCAATGATTCGCCGATGATATTTTCGAGACCGAATTTAGAATCGAGTTGCTGCCGCAGCGAAACATTTTCTGTTTCGAGTTTTTGCTGGCGCAAGGCGCGGGCGATGCGCATTTCCAGTTCGTCAATCTGCAAACGGCCTTTGGCGATGTAATCATCCGCACCGCGCTTCATCGCGTCCACCGCAAGTTCCTCCGAACCGTAAGCCGTCATCAAAATACAGATTGGCGGCTTCGAAAGTGATTTGGCGCGCGCGATGAATTTCAGGCCATCCTCATTCGGCAAACGAAAATCCGTGAGCACCACGTCGAAATTTTCACGTTCGAGCAGTTCCATCGCCATCCTCGCATCTTCGGCAACATAAACGTCATACCGATCTTCCAGTGCCGCGCGTAGTCCGTCGCGCGTCGGCTTTTCATCGTCTACAATCAACAATATCGGTTTTTCAATCACAAATTTTAATGTTGAGTGTCAGCGGTTTTTTCCTCAAGCAACCTTGGTCTACGTTCGTGCAATGGCAGCCAGATGCGAAAAGTTGTGCCGCGATTGACATAACTTTCCAGATCAATTTTTCCGCCGTGCAAGCGCACAATGCGCTGCACAATCATCAAGCCTAGGCCCGTGCCCTTTTTCTTCGTAGTGTAGAACGGCTCGAAGATTCGATTGATTTGTTCCTGCGGAATTCCTCCGCCTGTGTCCGCGACGCTCACCCAAACGCCGTCCACCCCTTCGCCGGTTTGCAGCGTCAACGTGCCGCCGCGCGTCATCGCGTGCATCGCGTTTTTGACGAGGTTCACCAAAACCTGCTGCATTTGCGTCGCGTCAATCGGCGTGGCGGTCAAGCCGCGCGCGAGTTTCGTTTTCACGGTTAAGCCGCGATTTTCCAATTCCGGACGCAGCAATTCCAAAGTTTTTTCGACGATGACATTGAGCGAAGTCAGTTTCAATTGTAACGGGGCGGGGCGAATCGCCTGCAAAAATTGCGTGATGATGCAATCGAGCCGGTTGATTTCGCCTTTGGCCACGTCAAGATATTGTTCCAGCTTGCCGGAAATTTCAGTCGCATCAGCTCCAACCGCCAAGGTTTGCGAACGCGGACGCGATTTCAAATTTGAATCGGCCGGGTTCGCTTTGAGTTTCTTCAACTCGCGCTCCATAAGTTGCAAATGGATGTGCAGCGCGTTGAGCGGATTGCCGATTTCATGCGCGACGCTCGCCGCGAGCAGTGTGAGCGCCTGAACGCGTTCACTCTCGATGGCCTCGAAAGTTTTCTGGCGCGCCTCGGTCGCGTCGTGCAAAATCAGCGCGACCCCGGAATTGTCTTCGAGCGGCGCGGCGAAAAGTCGCAAAAATCGCGGGCGCGGATAATGCACTTCAAATTCATGGCGCAGGACGCGTTCGCCGCCATCAGTTTCCGTTTTGAAAATTTTCCCCCAATCCACTTCCGGCAAGAGTTCGGAGATGCGCTGTCCCTCAACATTCGGTTGCAGCCCGATGACACGCGTGACAGCCTGGTTGAAATAAATGATGCGGCCCCGCTCGTCCACAACCAGCACGCCGTCTTCAATCGCGTTAAACAGCGTTTCAAGAAAACTGCGTTCGCGCGCGAGCCGTTGGACAACTGTCTGTAAACCCTCAACATCCAGCCGCCCGATGCGTCCAAGCACTTTGTCTAGAAAGCTGGATTTGGTTGTATTCATTGAACAAAATAAGAATTCTAGAGTGACAAGTTGGCACAAATTGAAAATCCGTCAACGCCAAATCAAATTATATTTGGCGCAATATTTTCGTTGGCAGTTAGCGCTAGAAATATATCTTCCATTGGTCCAGTAGCCCCACTTTGTCTGCAGAGTTCATCACGGTTGCCCACCGCAATCAATCGCCCGTTGTGGATGATGCCGATGCGGTCGGCCATTTCTTCGGCCACGCTCAATTGGTGCGTGGAAACAAGCACGGTCACACCCGCGCGCGAACGTTCTTTGAGCACATCCTTCACGATGCGTGCGTGCTGCGGGTCGAGGCCGACCATTGGCTCGTCAATTACGAAGACTTCCGGGTCGTGCAACAGCGCGGACACGATGGCCACGCGCTGCCGCGTGCCGTGCGAAAGGCTTTCGAGCGCAAGATTCACGAAGTCGGCCAGATGAAAGCGCGCAATCAATTCTTGCGCGTTCGCTTCGATACGTGCGTCGGACATTTGGAATAACTGGCCGGTGAAACGGAAGAATTCCCACGCGGTGAGTTTGTCGTAGAGAAACGGAAAATCGGGAACGTAAGCGATTCGCTGCCGCGCTTCGAGCGGTTGCGTTTGAACATTGAAACCGCAGGTGCGCGTGGAACCGGAAGTAGGCTTCATCAGGCCGGCGAGTATTTTCAGAGTGGTCGTTTTGCCGGCGGCATTCGGCCCGAGCATGGCGAAGAATTCACCGCGTGGAATCGTGAGCGAGATGTCGTTGACCGCCGCGAGATCGCCGAATTTTTTTACGAGGTTGACGAGTTCAATCACAAATTTAGTTTTAGGATTTGATCTATTCGTCGAGCATGGCGGTAACGCCGTTGGGCAGTTCGATGCGCAAAATTTCGCCGAGCGTGCTGACGTAAATGACAATTGGATTTCCGAGTATATGTGTTTCCAGGCGATAAGCGTTCACTGGTTCGCGGTCAATCATCAGCCGCTCACGGTGCGCTTCCCAATGAAGATTTTGCACAAGTGCGATTGAAGTTTGCGGGATAACCGGCAAATTCAATTCGTCCAAAAATCCGCTGCCGATATCTCCGGCGAATGTACGCAACAGCGTGTTTGGATTCTGCAAATCGGCGAAGGTGAAATCACGTTCAATCAGCGCGCCGTCACTGGTGGTTTTCAGGTGAACAGTTTGATTAGTCGCGAATGAATTGATTTCCACCACTGCAAAATGCGAGGACAATTTCAGGTTTAATTCGCGCCACGCACGCTTCGAGGAAAATCCGATTCGGCCATCGAATCGCACGCGGTTCGTGAAATCTCCGAAACTCATGTTGCCGTTGATCCGGATTTGATAGCCGGCGCGGGCGACAAGGCCTTCCGGCGGCGGCTTGTCTTCGTCGATCGCCGCCATGGCCTGCTCGATGCCCGTGGAAAATTCGCAAAAACCACTGCGTTGACCATCTTGAAAAATCGTCAACGACGAAGCGTCCGGCGCGGTCAGAATTTTTCGCCAGACTAAATCCACCGGTACTGAAATTTCACCGCCGTGCGAACCGTATTCTGCGCGCCAAAGCAGAACATTCATGGCGACCCAAAATGCCGCGATAAAAAAAAATGTAAGGCGGGCGGTCATGCAGTCTTCACGACGATGGAATGTTTAAAACCTGCCCGATACGAATCCGGCTCAAATTTATGCCTGGATTGGCAGCCTGTAGGTCGTTCAATTTCACCTTAAATTTTCGCGTGAGACCCATCGCCGTTTCGCCGCGCGCGACTATATGCGTGCGCGAAGCGGTCGTGGAATTTACAGAATGTCTCGCCACACGCGTTTGCTCGAAAACATTTTGCGCTGGTTGCATTGGAATTGGATTTGCCGCCTGCTCTGGGATGAAATTACTTTGCGCCGGGGACGAGTTGGTTTTTGCCACCCCCATCTGGCTCGCGTAATATGCGCGCCATTTGTCCACTGCATCCTGCAACTGCCGGTTTTGTTCGGCAAGTTCTTCTAGTTGCGCCTGCGCGGCGGGAGAGCTCGGAAGCGGCAACACGTCGGCGGCAAGTTGTTGTTTACAACGATAAATGCGCTGCTTGATAACGTCCGCGTTGTCGGCACTGGGATCGAATTTTAAATACTGCTGGTAATGGTAAATCGCGGCGGCGGGATCGGGTTCCTTTTCGTCGTAAAGCCACGCTAGTTCAAAATGCGCCGCCGCCGAATGCGGATTCACTTCGAGCGATTCCTCGAACGCCTCGATCGCGCCTTGATAATCCATCGCGTTGACCCGATTTTTTCCGAGCACAAAATGCGGCTCGTTTTCCTCGTCGGATTGACTTTGCCCCACCGGCAAGCAACCGCTCAACGCGACGGCGAGCCAGACCAGACCCATGCCCGAAACCAAACGAATCCAAGACGACATGACACGAAGGTAGATTAACTTTTTTGTCCGCGCAATCGCGCGCTGCAAAAGCGAACTTGAGATTCCGCCGCATGGAGAGCAATTTAATCAAGGTATGCGCGCGTGGTGGAATGGCAGACACGCCAGACTTAGGATCTGGTTCCGCAAGGATTAGAGGTTCAAGTCCTCTCGCGCGCATCGTCGCAGAGCGACGGACAGGTGGTTGAGGGTGAGGCTTCGACAGAAGCCAATAACGACGCGGCGAAATCGTAAGGTTCAGCAAACGAAAAGGAAACCGTTTTGCGCGACAGAAGGCGGTTCGTTCCAACTTTGCGAATCAAATGTGAAATCTCCTGCGGAGATTTTTCCGTCTGAGATTTTTCGTTCCAGAAACTGGAGCGGGTTCTGCGAAGCCGCTGTTTTTCCTGTTTCAACTCCGTTTTTTCGATCACCAAGTCGGCTTTGGCCGCTTGGTAGCTTTCCTCGTCAATCAGCTCGTCAAGGTAGCCCCGCGTGAGCCTGTTCAGCTTTTGTTGGACAAGCGTCAGTTGATCGCTCATGCGGTCGTCCTCGATTTCAAGCGACTGGCTGTCCTTGTGCGTTTCCTCGTCAATGAGCGCACGGACAACATTTGCCTGCTCCGGTGAAATGGCGAGCGGCTTTAAAATGTCGAGGCACTGCTGAACGACGAATTTCTCCTGCGTATAACTAACAACAAAATCACTTTCTTTTGCTCCATCGGGCCAAGACCGCATTGCGGGCAATCTCCGATCTGCGTTTCGCAGAAAGCTTTTTAGCTCGCGCCTTGCCTCCCTTTGAAGCGCCGAGCATTCCGAACGCAACCGCAATGGGATTTTCCTTTTCGTTTGCTGAACCTTACGATTTCGCCGCGTCGTTATTGGCTTCTGTCGAAGCCTCACCCTCAACCACCTGTCCGTCGCTCTGCGACGAAAAATCGCAACGTATTAAATGGTGCAGGCTCGTGAACCATCTGCAAACCTATTTTAGCAGGAAATCTGTCCCTGACGAATGCGAAAAGGGTATCCCCGCCCCCTTCCCCACTGTGGGGAATCTTGAAAAGCGCATCAAACACCGTATTTTATTTGTTGCAGGATGTCTGCAACGGTTCTGCAGCGCCGCTGCAGCCAGCCTGCAACGGCGTGCATGAAGATGCCGATTTGTTTTCGCTCTGTCGTCGCTCATGTGCGTACGGAATTAGTTACCTGAAGCGGGACCTTGGGGAGGGGCATCTCCGCCGGGGCCACATTGACCATCGTCGGGACCACCACCTGGACCGCCAAAAGGCCGCGGTGGACGCATCTGCGCCAACTGTTGCAGTTGCTCGGATGTCAGGATTTTCTCCATCTTTACCTTCACCTCAGCCTCCAAAGCCGCCACTTGTTTCAGTTGGTCGGCGGTCAGTTTCAGTCTCTCCTTTGCGCCCGGAGGCAGCACGTGAAACCTGGGACCACCTAGACTGCCTTCGGACGGTGGAGGACGCTGTCCGTCACCAGGTGGGTTGCCGTCTTCTTGTGCCGTCAGCAGGCACGTGGAAGCGCTGAGCGCCAACGCGAGAAGGATTATTTTTGTTTTCATGATGTGATGTGGTTATGTGTTTTTTTTTCGCGCCCACCGTCCGTACCGCCCCGATGCAGAAAAGATTGCGGTTGGAGCGCGTAAAGAGTGCCGGTCAAATACGGATGTCCGGATGACCTCTTTGATTTTCATAGCACCAGTTTACACGAATGAACCTTAATACAACGTGAAGAAGCAGGGAAATTTCAGGCATATTATAATTCGTTGCGAGATGTGTTCCACCGCGTCCCATTTGTCTCCTTTTAATGAAGTCAGGGACGACGTGGAAGTCACTGGTGTCCGATTAAAAACCCAATAAGCACGGACTATTTTGTGATTCATTGCTTTTAGATGAGCCTTCGTCTTTGGTAAGTAGTTGTGAGATGGGCAATTGCTCAAAGGCGCTGACACT